>DASTFB010000115.1 GCA_035709005.1 Candidatus Methylomirabilota bacterium
CCCGCCCGCCCCCGCAAGCTGGCCGAGCTCACCATCCCCGCCGACGTGCACTCCCACAAGGTGCGTGTCGTCGACGGCGTGATGCTGGTGAACCGGGAGGCTCCGCCGCGGACCCAGCCCGGGCCCGGCTTTCGCGGTGGCCTCGGCATCTGGGACGTGAGCCATCCCGACCGGCCCCGCGAGATCGCCTTCTGGGAGTGCCAGGGCGTTCACCGGTTCACCTTCGACGGCCGCTATGCGTACTTCTCGCCCGAGCTTGCGGGCTACCGGGGCAACATCGCGATGACCCTGGATCTGAAGGACCCGGCCCGGCCGCAGGAGGTCGGCCGCTGGTGGATGCCCGGCCAGTGGATCGCCGGCGGCGAGACCCCGACCTGGGAGGGGCGGGCCCATCGCTGCCATCACCCGATCCGCCTCGGCAACCGGCTCTACGTCTCCTACTGGCACGGGGGCTTCGTCATCCTCGACATCGAGGACATGGGCAAGCCCCGCTTCGTGGCGGGCCTGGACTGGAGCCCGCCCTTTTCCTGCCCCACCCACACCGCGCTACCCATTCCCTTTCCCCTCATGGGGCGCCGGATCATGCTGGTGGCCGACGAGGACGTCCTGCGCAGCGGCGCCGGGGTGCCGGCCTTTCTCTGGATCGTGGACATCACCGACGAGACGCGGCCGGTGCCCTTCGCCAGCTTCCAGGTCGACGGGCTCGACGGCGCGCCGCAGCCCGACTTCACCGGCTGCCATCAACCGTGCGAAGAGGTGCGGGGCACGGAGATCCCGGTGGCCTGGTTCGCCCACGGCCTGAGGATCGTGGACATCGCCCATCCCAGGATCCCGCGGGAGATCGCCGCGTTCGTGCCGGACCCAGCCCCGGGGGCCGATCGCGCGTGCAGCAACGACGTGTGCTTCGACGGCCGCGGCCTGCTCTACCTCATCGACCGCCACCGCGGCCTGCACATCCTGGAGCGCACCTGATCCACCGGCGCGAACCGTCCGGGCGAGCCGCAGCACACTGGGCGTGTCCCGTGCTGATCGTCGCGGCGGCCCTGGCGCTCGCCGTGGCCGCCGGGCTGCCGGTCGCCGCCCAGACGCCCGCACGCATGCCGGCGGTGGGAGTGCTGTCGGTCGGTCCCGAGGCAACCACCGCCGCCAGGATGGGACGACAAGCGTTCGAGCAAGGGCTCAACGAATTACGCTGGATCCCTGGCCGGACGATCCGCCTCGACTATCGCTACGCGGACGGCCGGCAGGAGCGGCTCGATGAGCTGGCGCGGACACTGGCCGGAGCGGGCCTGGACGTGATCGTGGCGCGAGCCACGCCAGCCATCCGCGCGATGAAGCGGGCCACCACGACCATCCCGATCGTCATGTCGGCCGCCGGCCATGACCCCGTGCAGCTCGGCCTGGTGGCCAGCCTCGCGAAACCTGGCGGAAACATCACGGGACTGACGCTCCTGAACCAGGAGCTACCGGTCAAGCAACTGCAGCTCCTGAAGGAGGTCGTCCCGCAATTGTCTCGCGTGATTGTGCTCGGGAGCCGGGGGTTCCCCATGCCGTCCAGAGGACAACGGGCCGTGGATGCTGCCGCTAGAAGCCTGGGTGTCCAGCTTCACCGCGTGGACATCGCGACGATCGCCGAGCTCGACGACGCGCTCGCCAGGCTGGCCGGCACGGCGGGCAGCGGGCTCGTGGTTCGATCAGATCCGTTCGTCCTGGAGCCGAACACTAAACAGGTCGTGGCCTCGGCCGTCAAGCACCGGCTCCCCGCCGTCTATTGGCTCCACACGTACACCCAGGCCGGCGGCCTGATGTGCTATGGCGCCGACCTCTTCGAGGTTCATCGGCGATCGGCGTACTTCGTCGACCGGATCCTCCGGGGCGCC
The DNA here is from genome assembly GCA_035709005.1 of Candidatus Methylomirabilota bacterium. Lineage (NCBI taxonomy): Bacteria > Methylomirabilota (SeqCode) > Candidatus Methylomirabilota bacterium. The sequence goes on from DASTFB010000115.1 coordinate 1,881, forward strand.
CGGCCCATGGATTTGCCGATCGAAGAGCCGAGCAAGTTCACGCTGATCGTGAACCTCAAGACCGCACGCGCCCTGAACCTCACGATGCCGGCATCGATCCTGGCCCGCGCGGACGAGCTCATCCAGTAGCCAGCCCTCCAGCTCGTGCCCCGCCGGCCACGCCGGCGGGGCCCCTTTTGCGCCGCCCACGGTTTCGCGTACCATCGGCTCCGAGGCGATCCGACGCGGAGGAGGGCCCAATGCCGGTCACCGAGCTCAATCACTACTTCGTCCGGGCGAACGATCTCGAGAAGACCAAGGAGTTCTACTGCGACGTGCTGGGCTTCTCGGTCATGCCCCGGCCGCCCTTCCCCTTTCCGGGCTACTGGCTGGGGGTGAACGGCAAGATCCAGGTGCACATGGGACAGGACGGCATCGACAACGCCGACCTCTACTATCTGGGCACGCCGAAGAACGCGGCCACCGACCACGCCGGCGTCGTGGACCACATCGCCTTCGTGGCCACCGAGCCCGCCGCCTTCGTCCGGCGCTTGCGGGAGCGCAGGATCGACTACCAGCCACGGTCGCTCCCCGAATTCGACCTCTACCAGATCTTCATCAAGGACCCGAACGGCCTCACCATCGAGCTGAACTTCTTCGGCCTCAAGGACGTCAAGGACTGGGGCGGAGAGGAGTACTCGAAGATGCCCCAGGTCGCCGGCACGCCGCGATGACCCCGGCGGGCAACGCCGCCCGCGACTTCAGCGGCGTGCGCTACGACGAGGCCATGCGCCGGGCCCGGGACCTGGTCCCGCTCCTGCGCCGGCGGGCCGACGGGGCCGAGCATGCCCGGGAAATGCCGGCCGAGACCCTCGACGACCTGCATCGCACCGGGCTGCTCAGGTTTCATCAACCCCGCCGCTGGGGCGGCATGGAGCTCGAGTTCGTCTCGCTGTTCGACATCCCGGCCGAGATCGCGCGCGGCTGCGCCTCGACGGGCTGGAACGTCGCCAATCTCGGCGTCCACCACTGGATGCTCGCGCTCTACGACGAGCGCGCCCAGGACGAGGTGTGGGGCAAGAACCCGGATGCCCTGATCGCCTCGGGCATCGCCTATCCCCAGGGACGCGGCCGTCGGGTGGATGGGGGCCTCGTCATCAGCGGGCTGTGGAACTTCTCGAGCGGCGTCGATGCCTGCGACTGGAACATGCTGGCGGTCACGGTTCGCGACGGCGATCGGGTCGTCGATCACCGGATGTGCCTGGTGCCGAGGAGCGACTACGAGATCGTCGACGACTGGCACGTGCTGGGGATGCGGGGCACGGGCTCCAAGTCGGTGCGGGCCACCGACGTCTTCGTTCCCGAGCACCGGGCGCTGTGCATGTATCTGGCCCGGGGCGGCAGTGAGTTCCCAGGCGCCCGGCTCAATCCGAACCCGCTGTACCGCGTGCCGCTGTCCGCCCTCGGCTCGCACTGTCTGGCCGCGGCCGGCGTGGGCAACGCCCAGGCCGCGCTGGAGCTCACCCTGGAGGCGATCAAGGAGCGGAGCACGAGCTACACGGCCATGCGAATGCGGGACTTTCAGGCCGTGCAGCTTCGCGTAGCCGGGGCCGGCGCGAAGGTCGACGCGGCGCGACTCATCATCCGGGCCGACTGCCAGCAGGCCGAGCGGATCGCCGGGGACAACCGTGCGCCCACCGTGGAGGAGAAGCTGCGTTTCAAGCGCAACGTGGCCTACGCAATGGGGCTTTGCACCGAGAGCGTCGACGCGCTGCACGCCCTGGCCGGAGCCAACGGCCTCTACGACCGCTATCCCATCCAGCGGCTCTTCCGGGACCAGCACGCCCTGGCCGCCCACATCGGCTTCAGCTGGGATGCCCAGGGCGCGCCCTGGGGTCTGGTCGCCCTCGGCGGCGAGTTCGCCTCGCCGACGCTTTGATCCTCTGAGCCATCCTTCGGGGCGAAAGGTAGTCGCCCGGTGCTCTCCCGGGAGAATCTGACCAGGCCCGGGGGGCCTCCTGGTCGGCGCCCCGGCCGTGGGATCCCGACCCACCAGGCGGCCGGATGCAGCATGGCCACGACGGGGCACAGTTAAGAAGCACCCGACCGCGACGAGGCGCCGCGACGCCGCCCGGCTGAGCTCTGGCCTCCTTCTTGCCCGTGATGGCCGCCGGAGGACACGGCCTGTGACAACTCTCCGCGAGGCCAAGAACGGTGTCCGCGAAGCGAAGATCGGCGAGCTGCTGGTCGCCGAGAGAATCATCACCCCGGAGCAGCTCCAGGAGGCGCTCGGCCTGCAGGCCCGACTCGAGACCTACGTGCCCCTGGGGCACCTGCTCGTCGCGCGCCGGGTCATCACACGAAGGCAGCTCAAGGTGATCGCGCAGCTCCACCGGCGCCGGTCCCGCCTGGGCCAGATCCTGCTCAACTCCCGGTGCATCAGCGCCGAGCAGCTCGCGCTGGCTCTGGCCGAGCAGAAGGGCGCCGGGCTACCCCTGGGGGAGATGCTCGTCCGTCTCGGACATGCCAGCGAGCAGCAGATACGGCGCGCACTCTCCATGCAGCTCAACATCGAGTTCTTCGACCTGAACGACATTCCCCTGGACTTGCGGCTCAAGGTGCTGATCAACCCTCGCTTCGCCGTGAAGCACCTCGTGGTGCCGCTGACCCGGGTGGGCTCGACCCTGGTCGTGGCCATGGACGATCCGACCCAGACGGGGATCATCGACGACCTGCGCTCGGGGACGGGCTGCGAGATCGAGGTGGTCACCTGCACCAGCAGCGACATCCGGCGGGCCCTGGAGATGCTGTACGAGGGGCGGACCCCGGCCGCCGGCGGCTGGAGCGAGCCCGTGCCCATCGTGGACGAGCCGCACGTGGCCTCCCTGGAGGACATCGGTCAGCTCTCCAGCGAGCTGTCCCCACGCCGAGAATGGACGGAAGCCTTCGAGGGCCAGAGCGGCTTCGAAAGCGCCAACGTGGCGCTCCGGACGCTCTTGCGAATGGCCATCAACCACGGGGCTTCGGACATTCACCTCGAGCAGGTGGACCGCCGGCTGCAGATCCGTTTCCGGATCGACGGGGTGCTGCAGGAGCTGCCCCTGGGCTCCCTGGAGGAGCAGATCGATCTGGACCGGAGCAAGATCCTGTCGCGGCTGAAGATCCTGAGCAAGCTCGACATCGCCGAGAAGCGCCGGCCCCAGGACGGCAGCTTCCGAGCCCGGATGGAGCGAGACGGCCAGGCGGCCAACATCGACTTCCGCATCTCGGTCATTCCCGGGTACTACGGCGAGAACGCGACCATCCGCATCCTCGACCCCCGGGGCCTGCCGCACTCGGTGGAGGCGCTGGGCCTGGCCGAGCCCGTCACCGTCGGGCTGCGCCAGCTCCTGCGCTCGCCGACGGGCATCATCCTGGTGACGGGCCCGACCGGCTCGGGCAAGAGCACGACGCTGTTCGCCGCGCTCAAGAGCCTGTACCGACCCGGCATCAAGATCCTCACGGCCGAGAACCCGATCGAGTACGTGTGCGACGGCTTCAGCCAGCACGAGGTGAACGAGCGCCTCGGCAACACCTTCGCCAAGTATCTGGGGGCGTTCCTGCGCCACGACCCGGATGTGATCATGATCGGGGAGATCCGCGACAGCGAGACCGCCGAGCTCGCGTTCCAGGCCGCTCAGACCGGCCACCTCGTCCTCAGCACGCTGCATACGAACGACGCCATCGCCGCCCTGACGCGGCTGACGGATCTCGGCGTCGACTCGACCCTCATCGCGCCCTCGCTGCTGGGGGTGCTGGCCCAGCGGCTGGTGCGCCGGATCTGCGCGGAGTGCAAGGAGCCCTACACGCCGTCGCCCGAGCTGCTCGCCCAGTTGTTCGAGGCGCCGCCCGACGACGTGTGCTGGTATCGCGGTCGCGGCTGCCGCGAATGCCACTTCACCGGGTACCGGGGGCGGCTGGTGCTGGCCGAGCTGTGGACTCCCACCGATGGCGATATCGTCCTGATTAACCGCGGCGCGCCCATCGAGGAGATCCGCGCGAACGCCCGGCGGACGACGCGATTCCTCGCCGAGGACGCCGCCGAGAAGCTGCGCCGGGGCCAGACGAGCCTCGAGGAGCTGATCCGGGCGCTGCCCCACACGACCCTGCGCGGGTTGCGATCGGTGAAGCTCTAGCCGCGTCGGCGCGGGCAAGCGCAACAAATCCAACCGCTTAGGTGCGAGACGTTCGATTTCCTGCAGGACGTGCGACCGCCCCGTGCTTGTCTGGAAATGATGTCCGACCGAGCGCGACCCGCACCTCCGACGCCACGCCGGCTCCTGCTCGTCCTGGCCCTGGCCTCCGGGGCCGTCTCGCTCGTCTATCAGATCGTGTGGATGCGGCGCCTGGTGCTGGTCTTCGGAAGCGCCACGCTGGCCACCAGCACGATCCTGGTGGTGTTCCTCGGAGGCCTGGCGCTCGGCGCGTGGGCACTGGGCCGGGCGGCCGACCGCCACGCCACGCGCGCGCTCGCCATCTACGGACTGGTGGAAGTCGGGATCGGGCTCTACGCGCTCGCCATCCCCTGGGTATTCCACGGTGTGGAAGAGCTCTACTTGACCGCCTACTCCGGGCTGGAGCGCTGGCCCGGGTTGTACGTAGGCTTGCAGTTCATCCTCAGCACGCTGGCCATCTTGCCTCCGGCGACGCTCATGGGCGGCACCGTGCCGCTGCTCGCGCGCGGCGTCGCCGGCCGGGGGGATGCGACCGGGGGCGTGGGAACCCTCTACGGCTGGAACACGCTCGGAGCGGCTCTGGGCGCCGGCCTGGCGACCTACGCTCTGCTTCCCACGATCGGGCTGAGGGTCGCCGTGGCCCTGGCGGCGGCAGTCAACTTGATGGTCGGCGCCGTTGCGCTGTGGCTTCATTCCTGGCAATCGGGCGCTGACGCCGCGCCGCTTCGCACTCCGGCCGGGCCAGAGAGCACGGAACGGGGGCTGGCCGGCTACCCTCTCGCATTGTTGCTCGCCGGATTCGGGCTGTCGGGGATGGCCGGCATCGGATACGAGATCGCCTGGACGCGTCTGCTCGGGCTGGTCATGGGCTCCTCGGTGTACGCGTTCGGCACCCTGGTCGTTGTCGTGCTGGCCGGCCTGGGGCTGGGCAGCGCCCTGTACGGCCGGCTCCGCCTCGCGCCGGCCGGTCATCTGGCGGCGTTCGGCGTGCTGGAGCTGCTCATCGGGGTGGGCGGTGCCGCCTCGCTGCTCATCGCGCCCGAGTTGCCGTTCCTGCTCATGCGCTTTTTCCCGGTGCTTCGAGGGGCGTTTGGATGGCAGATCCTCTCGCACTTCGTGCTGGCCGCGCTCATCGCGTTCCTGCCCGCCTTGTTGATGGGCGCGACCTTTCCGGCCGTGGTGGGCAGCCTGGCAGGCCCGCTGGCGCGCGTGGGCCGGACGATCGGGACCGCCTACGGCGCCAACACCGTGGGAACCGTTCTGGGGGCCTCGCTGGCCGGGTTCGTCCTCATCCCGGAGGCCGGACTCCGGACGACGATCGTCGTCGGCGTGATGGCCAACCTGATCGCGGGTGGGAGCGTCCTTCTGGCGACGCTGCCCTGGCGGTGGCGCTGGCCCTCGCTCACGCCGGCCGTAGCCGCGCTCGCCATCCTGGTCACGCTGCCGCCCTGGCCGCATGAGATCTTCGCCATCGGGACCGGCTTCTTCGCGCCGATGTTCGCCACCGCCGATGGCCTGGCCAGAGGCGTCGCCGGGCTGGAGCTGCTCTACTATCGGGACGGGATCAACACCACGATTTCCGTCGACCGGGCCGGCGGCCACCTCGTGTATCGCTCCAATGGGAAGACCGACGCCTCGACCTACCCCCGCGACATGGCCAACCAGATCATGCTGGGACACGTGCCGATGCTGCTGCACCCCCGGCCGCGCGACGTGTTCGTGCTGGGCCTGGGAACCGGCGTGACCGCAGCCACGGTCGCCCGCCATCCGGTGCGACGGATCGACATTCTCGAGCTGGAGCCGGCCGCTCTCGAGGCCGCCCGCTTCTTCCAGCCGCAGAATCGGGGGATCCTTCACGATCCGCGCGTGCGCATCTTCCTGGGCGACGGCCGCAACCGGCTGCTCGCCGCCTCGGATCGTTACGACGTCGTGATCTCCGACGCCTCCGATATCTGGGTCGCCGGCGTTGGATCGCTCTTCACCCAAGAGTTTTACGAGACCGTCCGGGCGCGGCTGACCTCCGGGGGCGTCATGGTCCAGTGGCTGCACACGGCCAGCCTGGCCCCGCCGGAGTTCCGGCTGCTCGTCGCGACCTTCCACGCCGTCTTCCCGTACACCGAGATCTGGAGCTCCGGCATAGGCGACGTGATCCTGGTCGGCTCGATCGAGGCCGCCCCCTGGGTGTACGGGCGGCTGGTCGAGCGCTGGAACGGGACCCCCGGTGTGCGCGAGGACCTCCAGTCGATCGGTGTCTGGCATCCCGCCGCGCTGTTCGGGGCCTTCGTGACCGACCGCGACGGCGTTGCGCGCCTCGTGGCGTCGGTGTCCGGCCGGCACACCGACGAGCTCCCGACCCTGGAGTTCGTCACCCCGCGCTCGCTGTACGTGGACACGACCGCGCAGCTCGAGAGCCTCCTCGGGGGACTGCGCCGGGCGTCCTTTCCCCCCATCGAAGGCTTCGACGCCGGGCGCCAGATGGACGCCGAGGCCACCTCCCTGCTGGGATTTGCCTACGCGTCGCAGGGGCGGGTGCCCCTCGGCATCGAGTACATGGAGCGCAGCGTCCAGATGGCGCCGGGGCAGGCGCCCCTGTGGGTGGAGCTAGGTCACCGTTACCGGGAGGTCGGCCGCCGGGCCGAGGCCGAAGCCGCCTACCGGCACGCGCTGGCGATCGATCCGCAGCAGGTCCAGGCCCGCCGGGCCCTGGGCCAGCTGGTCGGAGACGCCGGTCAGGCGGCGGAGGTCACTGGAAGATCTCGTTGAACCGGTTCTTGAGGTTCTTCGACTCCTTCTCGATGTAGCCGTAGTCCACGGTCATCAGCTTCAGCTGCCCGAGCGGGGGATTGCCGGGCGGCGGCTCCACGTCCGACCGGGCCGCGTAGATCCCCTCGCTGGGAAACAGCTTCTGCACGGTGTCGCTGATCATGAACTCGGCCAAAGCCTTGGCGGCATTGGGATGGGAGCTGCCCTTGATGATGGCCGTGGGCGCGGCGATGGCAAAAGCGCCGTCGGTCGGCCAGATGGTCTGGATCTTGTGTCCTGCCTTGCGATCCTTCCACGCGTACTGGTCGGCGCCTTCGGCAGCGATCACGCGCTCGCCGCGCGTCAGCGTGTCGGAGACCTGCTGGTGGCTCTGCACGATCATGATGTCATTGGCCCGGAGCTTGTGGTAGAAGTCCCAGCCGTATTTCTGCGAGAGCGTGCCCACCACCATGAGCTGGATGGCCGTGTAGGACGGATCGGGCATCACCATCAGCCGCTTGTATCTGGGGTCGGTCAGGTCCGTCCAGTTCCGCGGCAGCTCCACGTTCTTGTCACCGCGAGCGATGATGCCGACCAGGTTGAGCCGCTGGGCGATGTGGTAGCCCTGGGGATCCTTCACCTCGTCCCTGATCTTGTCGAAGTTGCGGGGGCGGAAGGACACGAGGAGGCCGCGCTTGATCAGCGCGCTGGCCGCGGCGGGATCGGAGATGGTCATCACGTCGGCGACGACGCGCCGGGCATCGATCTCCTGCAGGAAGCGCCGCAACACGGCCGAGCCGCCGGAGCGGAAGAGCTCGACCTTGATACCGGTCGCGTCCTGGAAGAGGTTGGCGATCTTCTGGGCCGTGGCCACGGGCGTCGACGTGTACCAGGTGACGGCGCCCTCCTTCCTGGCCGCGGCCAGGTCCACGGTGTCCGGCGCGAAGGTCTGAGCCGCCGCGGGTGCGGCCACTGCGACGGCCACCACGAAGGCGACAAGGCCGATCCAGTTCACGCGGTCCTCTCTCTCAGGCGCCCTGGTAGCGCGGCGCCGGCTGGCTGAGGAAGCTGTGCAGGATGTGATAGGCGATCCGAAAGTTCTTCTGATGGAAGCTGGCGTGGGCGATGCCCGGCATCACGGCGAACTGCTTGTCGGGGTTGGGCAGCCGCGCGAAGAACTCCAGCAGGTCCTCGACGCTGGCGATGCCATCGTGCTGCCCGCGCATGATGAGCGTGGGCACGGTGATCCGCGCGGGATCGACCACGGGCAGGTTCGCGCACATGTCCACGTAGGTGCCGGTGGGCACCGAGTCATCGAGAGCCAGGATGGCGTCGGCAAAGGCCTCGACCACCTCGTCGTCGGCCGTCCCCGGATGGTCGCGGGTGAAGATACTGCGCACGAACGCCCGGTCGATGGGGCGCCGGTTCCGCGCCTGGAACTCAGGCAGCCGCTGGCGGCGCTCGGCCAGCGTGGGACTTCCCTTGCCCGTCCACACGAACGCGTCGAGGGCCAGGCGTCGCACCCGCTCGGGCCGGCGCTGGGCGAAGAGGGCCGCGCGCAGGGCGCCCGACGAGATGCCGTAGACGTGGAGCGCCTCCACCCCCCGGGTTTTGGCGATGTAGTCGGCGGCGGCTTCCACGTCGTCGGCCCCGGTGGCGATGTCGGCGTTGATGTCCCGGTGCTTGTCGGACCGGCCGTAGCCCTCCATATCCACGCACCACGTGTCGTAGCCCAGCCGCGCGAAGTGGTCCATGGCCGAGGCGTCGGGCCGTCCGGGAATTCTCAAATCAAAGGTGGGCTGCGAGGCCATGGACGACCCGTGGACCAACAGGAGCGTGCCCCGGGGGCCGGGCGATGCGCCAGCCGCTTTCTCCCACAGGAACAGCTTGATGGAGCCTTTGTGCGTCCAGTGCTCGCGACCGGTGATGGCGGCTTCGGCGGTCATGGGCGACGTCCTCTCGCTCGCGGAGTTGCCCCATACAGTACCCGACTGGCCGGGACAACGCACGCGGTGTGCTACGATCGCCGCCGTGGCCGGGGCCGGCGCCTAGCATGGAGATCGGGCTCTTCACGGAGTTCCAGTGTCCTCCCGGGATGAACGAGGCCCAGGGCTTCGATGAGTCCCTGGAGGAGATGACAACGGCGGAAGCGCTGGGCTTCCATGCCGTCTGGCTGGCCGAGATCCATTTCCAGAAGGGCCGCTCGCTCCTGGCCTCGCCGCTCGTAGTGGCGACCGCCATCGCCCAGCGGACCCGGCGGGTGAAGATCGGCATCGCCGTGCAGGTCCTGCCGCTCAGTCACCCGCTTCGCCTGGCCGAGGACGTGGCCACCGTCGACCATCTCAGCAAGGGGCGGCTGGACCTGGGCGTGGGCCGCAGCGGGCTCCCCGACCACTATCGCGGCTTCAACATCCCCTATCGCGAGAGTCGCGAACGGTTCCAGGAGACGCTCGACGTCATGATCAAGGCCTGGACCGAAGAGCGGTTCACCTACGAGGGCAAGTACTTCCAGTTTCGCGACGTGTGCATCGTACCCAAGCCCCTCCAAAAGCCGCACCCGCCTTTGCGCGTGGCCGCCACGACGCACGAGACGTACGCGCTGGTCGGCCGTATGGGGCTCCCGATCTTCCTCGCCGTCCGCAGCACATCGGTGAGTGACCTCAAGCGGTCCATCGGCAACTACCATGCGGGCTGGCGCGAGGCCGGCCATTCCGGTCGAGGCCAGGTGACGTTGATCGTGCCCGTCTACGTGGCCGACACCGAAGCCCGAGCCCGCGCCGAACCCGAGGCGAGCACGATGCACTTCTTCCGGACCATCGCCGATCAGCTGGCCCGGGGCGGGGTCGAGCGGGAGGCGGACGCGGCGCGACTGGGCCGCTTGACCTACGACGAGGTCCAGCAGGAGCTGGTGGTCTACGGCACGGCCGAAGCCGTCGCCGCGCGACTGCAGGAGCTGCGAGAGGACCTCGGCTACTCGGCGCTGTCTGTCTGGATGAACGTCGGCGGCCTCATCCCTCATGAGCGGGTGCTCGGCTCCATGCGCCGCTTCGCCGAGCGCGTGATCCCACGCCTGAGCTGACGTCGACGGCACCGCGGAGGCTCTGATGCGGCGCGCTGTGACCCGCTCGGTCCCGGCGCTCCGCTTCGCCGCGCTGCACGTGCCCGACTACCGCCGCTACTTCGTGGCCACGCTGCTGGCCATGACCGGCGACACCATCGAGCACGTCATCAGCTACTGGGTCATCTTCCAGAAGTTCCACTCGCCCACGCTGGCCGGCTTCGCCGTGGTCAGTCACTGGGTGCCCTTCCTGCTCTTCTCCGCGTTCACGGGGGCGCTGGCCGACCGCTACGACTGCCGCAAGCTCATCCACGTGTCCCAGGCCCTCTACCTGATGGCCACGCTGGCCTGGGGGCTGCTCATCCTCACCGACACGCTCCAGATCTGGCACGCGGTCGTCATCCTGCTCGTGCACGGCTTCGCCGGGGTGGCGGGAGGAACGGCGTCGCAACTCATCATCCACGACATGGTGGGCGCCGGGCATCTGCACAGCGCGGTCCGCCTGAACGCCAGTAGCCGGCACCTCGCCCTCCTGCTGGGCCCGGCCGTGGGCGCCGGGTTCATGCTGGCGCTGGGGGCGGCCGGGGGATTGCTCGCCAATGTGCTGATGTACCTGCCCTTGACGATCCTGCTGCTGCGTATCCCCTACACCGGCCACTCCGGGCGGGCCGAGCCGCGGACACCCGGGCGGCACGGCGGCCTGGCCGCGTGGCTGCAGGTGCTGCGCGAGGCGAGCGCGGATCGGCGGATCATGACGATGATCATGCTGGGCGGCGCCACCTCGTTCTTCGTGGGCAACGCCTTTCAGGCCCAGATGCCGGAGTACGCCCACGACCTCGGCGCCGACGAGGCCGGCATCGGCTACAGCGTGCTGCTGACCGCCAACGCCGTGGGCGCCGTGCTGGGCGCCGTGCTGCTGGAGAGCGTCGACGTGCTCCGGCCGAGCGCGCGGGCCGCCATCATGTACGCGGCGGCCTGGGCCGT
>DASTFB010000116.1 GCA_035709005.1 Candidatus Methylomirabilota bacterium
GGCCAGCCGAATTCGGCTTCAAGCAGGGTCGTTGCGTCGGCGTCGGTCACAATCGGCCTGAGATCACCCATCTGCTCGTCCAATCACGCGGTGCTCGGAGCCCGGTAGAAGCCTAGGTCAAAGGAGCCGACTCCCCCTTCCCGAGTCATTTCGAGTAATCATGCCCGGCTGGGGCGCCACCGCGGCATGAAAAGGCGATGCCGTATCCTGCGGACGGCGGCGAGGGCCAGGTGGCCGGGCACGCTTGGTGCTGCGAGCCCGCTTTCGAGTATGGCCCGAGGGTGCCCGAGGCACCACCGACTGTTGCTCCCGACGGGGAAGCACGCACAGCAGACGCTGCGCGGTGGCGCCCTCCCCTCGTCGCGCTCGCGCGGGAGGACCAGAGATGGACGTGCTCTACGAGCGGTGCTGCGGCCTCGACCTCCACAAGCGCTCGGTCACCGCCTGCGTCCTGATGCCGGGCGCGGGCGGGCGGGCGACCAAGGAGGTGCGCAGCTTCGCGACGATGACCGACGGGCTCTTGGCGTTGGGGGATTGGCTGGCGGCGGCCGGGGTCACCCACGTCGCGATGGAGAGCACCGGGGTGTACTGGAAGCCGATCTGGAACCTCTTCGAGGAGCGCTTCACGCTGCTGTTGGTCAACGCCGCCCACGTCAAGGTGGTGCCGGGCCGCAAACGGGACGTGGGCGACGCCGAGTGGCTGGCCGACCTGCTGCGCCACGGCCTGCTGCGCGGCAGCTTCGTCCCCGACCGCGCCGCGCGGGAACTGCGGGAGCTGACCCGCTACCGCAGCGCCCTGGTGCGGGAGCGGACCGCCGAGGTCAACCGCCTGCAGAAGACGCTGGAGGGGGCCAACCTCAAGCTGGCCAGCGTCGTCAGCGACGTGACCGGGGTCTCGGCGCGGGCGATGCTGGCCGAGCTGGTGGCCGGGCAGGAGGACGCCGCCGTCCTGGCCGACCTGGCGGTGGGGCAACTGCGCAAGAAGCTGCCGGACCTGGAGCGGGCCTTGACCGGGCGGATGAGCGCCCACCAGCGGTTCATGCTGGCCCAGCACCTGGCCCGCATCGACGGCCTCGACGAGCAGATCGCGGTCGTGGGCGCCGAGATCGCGGACCGCCTGCGCCCTTTTGAGCCGGCCCTGGCGCTGCTGGACTCGATCCCGGGGATCGGCCGCTGGTCGGCGGAGGTGATCGTGGCCGAGATCGGCACCGACATGGGCCGCTTCCCGACGGCGGGGCACCTGGCCAGTTGGGCGGGGGTGTGCCCGGGCCACCACGAGAGCGCCGGCAAACGCCGCTCGGGTAAGACCCGCAAGGGCAGCCCCTGGCTGCGGGTGACCCTGACCGAGGCCGCCTACGCGGCCGGGCGCAGCAAGGACACCGTCCTGTCGGCCCGCTACCACCGGCTGATCGGGCGGCGGGGCAAGAAGAAGGCGGCGGTCGCCGTCGGCCGCACGATCCTGGAACTGTGCCACCTGCTGCTGAGCACCGGCCAGTTCTACGACGACCAGCAGGCGCGCGCCCGGCTCGCGCGCCACCCGATCACGGAGGAGGATCGCCTCGTGCGGCGTCTGGAGCAGCTCGGCCATCGCGTCACCCTCGAACCGGCGGCCTGATGGGCCGGAGTTTTTCACAGCAGCAACGCGAGAAATCTGCGTCACTGACGCAATCTGGTTGGACGGTTGGCTCAACGGATGGCTCTCTGACGAGGAGGGAGCGCCCTCCGGGCGCAGATTTCTCGCTGCGCTCGAAATGACAGTGAGGGTGGCGGTTCGCAACCACGGGGAAGGGGGGCGACTCCATCCGACAACGGTTCAGCCGGAACGTATTTCGGTCCACGCACCTGCCGCTCGCCAGCAAGGAGAACCGATGGCCGCCTACGTGATCGTCGACGTCGAGGTGCTCGAGCCGGAGCCGTACCAGGAGTACACGCGGGCCGTCCCCGCCTCCCTCGAACCCTTCGGCGGCCGCTTCATCGTCCGCGGCGGCGCCTACGAGACGCTGGAGGGAACCTGGAACCCGCAACGCGTCGTCGTTCTGGAGTTCCCGAGCGTCGAGCAGGCGAACGCCTGGCACGCCTCGCCCGCGTACCAGGCGATCCTGCCGATCCGGCAGCGGCACGCGCGGACGAACTTCCTGACCGTCGTCGCGGGCGTGTAGGGCTTGGACGGGGGGTCGTCATCGACGGCTCTCGTGCCCGTGCGTCGCCCCGGCGATCGGGGCGACGCAGTCGCGCCGCAGCCGCGGGTCGAGGACATCGCGCAGGCCGTCGCCGAGGAGGTTGCAGGCGACGACGGTCACGGTGATCGCCGGCCCGCGATGAGGATCTTGTTAGCTAGGCGGGAGCTTGCGGAACCCTTCCGCCAACTTGCAGCCGGCATTGGTTCCAAGTGCGCCGGCGATGCGCCGGAAGAACTCCTCCATCTCGGGGCGGTCGCGCCCCTGGCTGGCGTGCTGCCGCAGGGCCCGCATCCGCTTGTCCCACACGGGCTCCACGTCGACGAAGACGTCCGGTCGGTCGCTCATGATGAGGTAGAGCATCCCGACGCGGTGAGGGGCAAGGCCCGCCCGCACCTGCTCTGGGTAGAAGAGCGGGCCGGGGCCACACAGGTAGGCCGCTTGGAAGGCGATCAGCCCCAGGCTGGTGTGGTCGGGGTAGATCGCGCAGGAGTCCAGCGAGCCGTTCCCGGGATACGGGTCGTGGGTGATGATGGTGCGCGGCCGCTCCTGTCGGATGATCGCCGTCAGATCCT
>DASTFB010000117.1 GCA_035709005.1 Candidatus Methylomirabilota bacterium
GAGCTGCCCCTAGTACGAGAGGACCGGGGTGGACGGACCTCTAGTGTGCGAGCTGTCCTGCCAAGGGCACCGCTCGGTAGCTATGTCCGGCAGGGATAAGCGCTGAAGGCATCTAAGCGCGAAACCCGCCTGAAGATGAGACCTCCCAGGGCGTAAGCCCTCTGAAGGCCCCTCGTAGATTACGAGGTTGATAGGCCGGGGGTGCAAGCACCGTGAGGTGTTCAGCTGACCGGTACTAATCGGCCGTGCGGCTTGACCACTTGATCTTGTCGATGACGTTGCCGCTGCCCTCGAGATCTCCGTATTCGGGAATCATCGCGATTCCCGGTGGCAATGCCGAAGGGGCCACACCCGTTCCCATCCCGAACACGGAAGTTAAGCCCTTCAGGGCCGATGGTACTGCGCTGGCAACGGCGTGGGAGAGTAGGTCGCCGCCGGGGTAAATTCATTCGGAGGGGGCCTCGACGGCCCCCTCCGAGACCTCCCCCAGAACATTCGCGCGGGCCAAGCCCGCGCTCGGAGCGGTTGCTCAAGCGCCCGGGTCGAGAGAGATCGGCCCGGGCGCTTTCCATTTGCCCAGCCGAGCGAACCGAGCGCGGGTCAGGCCAGGCCGGTCCAGAGGGCGAGGACGAAGGACACGACGGTGAGGACGACGGCGGTTCCGGCCAGCAGGTGATCGGCGCTGCCTTCAGCCTTGTGCTCGGCCATCGACATCACCCATCCAGCGGCCAGACCGCCCACGAAGCCGCCGGCGTGGGCCAGGTTGTTCACGCCCGACATGAAGAAGCCGAGGATGAACATGATGAGTGCCCACTGCCCGTACTGGCGGAGGACCAGGGTTCCGAACTGTCCGCCACGACGCCGGCCGAACGCGATCAGCGCACCCAGGAGACCGAAGATCGATCCCGAGGCGCCGATCGTGAACGGCACGCCCGCGGCGTTGGACAGTACGAACCCGGCCACGCCGGCCACGGTGAAGATGATCATGAGCCTGGCCGGCCCGTAGGCGTCCTCGACGGCCGGGGCGAGCTGGCGGATCCAGAGGACGTTGAAGAGGATGTGCAGCAGGCTGCCGTGCAGGTAGATCGCCGTGAACAGCGTCCACCACCGCCCCTGGGCCCAGGCGAACGCCCCGGTCATCCCCAGGAGGTCGAGCGCGGATGAGGTCGGCGCGAACAGATCGAACGGTCCCCGGGGCCGCAGCGCGCCCGCCGGGTCGGCGACCAGGCTGGCGATGTAGAGCGCCACGCAGGCGATGGTGATCGCCTGGGTGACGCCGTTGGCCTGAAAGAGCCGGCGGAAGAGCGTGGTCAGCCCCCACATCCCCGGACGCTTCCGCCCGCAGACCATGCACTCGGACGCGTCGGCTCGGGTGAGCCGGCCGCAGGACGGGCACACGATCGTCCGGGTCGGCCTACCGAACATCGGGCTCTCCCCCGCTCGACATCGGCTCAGCGCCGATCCGGTAGCCTTCGTCGAGCCACACGCCCAGGTCGAGGAGACGGCACGTCAGCGAGCAGAACGGCCGGTCGGGATTGCCCTGCCACGGCATGCGACGTCGGCAGCGCGGGCAGCGTACGCTGCGGCCGGAGGGTGCGGCCCGGCCCGCGCCGGCGGCCGAGGGGGCGGGATCCCTGATCATGGTTCAAGCGCCGCATCGTACTCAGCCCCGACAAAGCATGTCAACTCGCGCACTTTGCCGGCACCGGCGGCACGTTTCTCATTGACACGCGGCGAATGCGTCGCGTAGAGTGTGCGGCGACAAAGACGTGGAAACGACCGAAGGGCCGTCGCCTCCACCACACCCCGTTGTCTGCAGGAGAACCTGAACGCATGACTGCACTGGGGCACCTGCGCGCGCTGGGCGGGTTCGCGCTCGTCATCACGGTCGGCGTGCTGGCCGTGCTGCTGCTGACGCCGGTGGGGCCGGCCGGTGCCCAGAGTGGGGCCCACCCGGCCGGCGGCGAAGCCAGCCTCCAGATCCCCGATCTCGACCAGGTCCAGTTCGGCGTCTTCGGGGGTCGTACGCTGCTCTTCGCCGGCCTCGTCGTCTGCGTGGCGGGCTTGCTGTTCGGGCTGGTGATCTTCAGACAGCTCCGTGGCCTGCCGGTGCATGCCGCCATGCGGGAGATCTCGGAGCTCATCTACGAGACCTGCAAGACCTACCTGATCACGCAGGGGCGGTTCCTCCTCATCCTCGAGGCCTTCATCGCGGTCATCATCGTCCTCTACTTCGGGGTGCTGCTGGGCTTCGAGACCGTCAAGGTGACCATTATCTTGCTGTTCAGCCTCATCGGCATCGGGGGCAGCTACGCCGTGGCCTGGTTCGGGATGCGGATCAACACGTTCGCCAACTCCCGCACCGCGTTCGCCAGCCTCAAGGGCGATCCGTACCCCGTCTACGCCATCCCCCTCAGGGCCGGCATGAGCGTGGGGATGCTGCTGATCAGCGTGGAGCTGTTCTTGATGCTGTGCATCCTCCTCTTCATCCCCGGAGACTACGCCGGCCCGTGCTTCATCGGCTTCGCCATCGGGGAGTCGCTGGGGGCGGCCGCCCTGCGCATCGCCGGCGGCATCTTCACGAAGATCGCCGACATCGGCTCCGATCTCATGAAGATCGTCTTCAACATCAAGGA
>DASTFB010000118.1 GCA_035709005.1 Candidatus Methylomirabilota bacterium
TTCGCGGACACCCCGGTCGCCGCCGCCGCGGCCGCCGGGGCGTGCGTGCCCGTGGAGGCGGTGCGCATCTACGGCGCGCTCGTGCGCGCCGCGCAGATGGCCGGCGCGCTCGAGGGGATGCTGCAGCAATCGGTCCGCTACGTCACCGAACGCCGCCAGTTCGGCCGCCCGATCGGCAGCTTCCAGGCGATCCAGCACGCGCTCGTCGTCCTGGCCGGCCACGCCGCCGCCGCCGGCATCGCCTCGGAGCACGCCTTCCGAGCCGCCGACAGGGGCGAGCCCGAGCTCGAGGTCGCCGCGGCCAAGATCCGCGTGGGGGAAGCGGCGGGCATCGCCGCCGGCATCGCCCACCAGGTTCACGGCGCCATCGGGTTCACTTACGAGCACTCGCTGCACTTCTGGACGCGCCGGCTCTGGTCCTGGCGCGCCGAGTTCGGCAGCGAGAGCCGCTGGGCCGCCGAGCTGGGCCGCGCCGTCGTCGGCCGCGGCGCCGACGCGCTCTGGGCGGATCTGACCGCCCGATCAGCCGGAGCGAAGTGACCGGCGAGAAGAACCTGGACTGAAAGGATGGCGTGACGTTCGACGAGATCCTGCTGGCGCGGGCCCGGGCCAATCTGCTCGCGTTTCCCCGCCGCCCCCTGCCCGTCGACGGCCGCCGGCCCGCCGCGGTGGCCGTGGTCCTGTTGCCCGACGCCGAGGGACGCGCCTGCTTCCTGCTCACCCGCCGGGCGGCCTCGCTGCGCGTCCACGCCAGGCAGTGGGCGTTGCCGGGCGGCGGAGTCGATCCGGGCGAGGAGCCCGTCGAAGCGGCCCTGCGCGAGCTCCGGGAGGAGGTGGGGCTGATGCTCGCGAGCGAGGACGTGCTGGGCCTCCTCGACGACTACGGCACTCGCTCGGGATTCGTCATCACGCCCGTGGTGCTGTGGGCGGGATCGACAGTGGAGTTGACGCCCAATGCCGCCGAGGTAGCGAGTGTCCACCGCGTCCCGCTGAGCGACCTGGAGGGAGCCGATGTCCCCCGCCTGGTGACCATTCCCGAGAGCGACCGCCCGGTGATCCAGCTGCCCATCCTCTCCACCCTGGTCCACGCGCCGACGGCGGCCGTGCTCTATCAGCTGCGTGAGGTCGTCGTGCACGGCCGCCCCACCCGTATCGGCCACTTCGAGCAGCCGGTCTGGGCCTGGCGCTGAACCTTCCGTCCATGTCGCCCTGGGAGGAGTCGTGAAGAGCGTGCTGATCGTCTGTCACGCCAACACGGCCCGCAGCGTGATGGCCCAGGCCCTGCTCGAGCGGATGCTGGCGCACCGCCTCGGCCTCGGGCGCGTGCGGGTCCGTTCCGCCGGGGTCGGACCCGCCGCCCGGGACGGCATGATCCCTTCCCTCGACGCTCGCCTGGTGCTCCGCGAGGAGGGCATCTACCTGGCCGAGGATGCGCAGGCCTCCATCGACCTCCGCCGGCACCCCGAGCTCGTCGCCGAGGCCGACCTGATCCTCACCATGACGGTCCAGCAGAGGCTCACCGTGCAGATGTTCGATGAGGGCCGCGGGCGGGCCATCTATACCCTGCGCGAGTTCGCGGGGGAAGAAGGCGACATCGGCGATCCCGCCGCCCAGGGGGAGACGGCCTTCCGGGCCTGCCGCGACGAGATCAAGCGCTACCTGCTGAAGTCGCTGGATCGCTTCGCCGGCGCAAAGGACGCCGGCGCGCCGTGATCGGTCTACCGCCAGGCGTTCGTACCAGGGCTGCCAGATCGCTTAGCTCGACAGGTGCATGGACAACCGCGTCGATCGCATGGGACGTTCGTGCGGCTATGAGTTTCTGCGCGGCGTGCGGCATCGAAATTGCCGGGGACGGCGCGTTGTGCGCCGACCACCGAGGCCGCCGCGGGGATGGCTGGGCCGAAAATAACCGGTGCATGTGCGATCTGCTGCACCGGGGTCGCGTTCCGCCCAGATTGCTGCCCGCCGACCGTGAAGACCAGCTCGACGAGGTCGCCTGAAATTCAACGGGCCGACGGCCTATTGACAAACAGGCCTCGATCACCGATAGTACGCCGGCTAAAGCTCTTGGACAGTGGTAGGCGCGTGACGGCAGGTCAGGTTGTGGAGGTCTCCGTCTGCGCGTTCAGGACCGACGTTCGCTTTCAGGCCTCCTGGTCAGCCGCCAGACCTGGCATCGCCCGTGCTCTCGTTCGCCGCGCATGAACTCGCTGACCGGTTCAAGAGGCTACCCGGCCGCACCGATGACCAGGCGATTGAGCTGGGTACCGCGCCGGGAACCATTAATATTCTCGATGAGTTTTCGACCCGGCTTCGAGCCGGTTCTGGTCTCATCGCTTCCCCTTCGATCCGAAGAGGCGGTCGTGATGAGTGGTGGTGGTGGTGGTGGTATCGAGGCGGGGATCCCTGGTTCTTGGGTGATTACCGACGGACTGAGAGCGAGCACCTGATATGACCAGTGCCAATCGAAAGGCAGCGTTCCTCGTTGTTGCCGCCGTCCTCGTTGCGGTATTCGTCTCGCCCGACGCGACTCACGCGCAGGCTCAGGCGAAGGCGGTCGCCAAAGCAGTGTCGGTTCAGGGCACGGTGGAGGCCCGCCGAGCGGGCGCGACGGCCTGGAACCCTGTCAAACTGAACGACACCTTCGCTCCCGGCGACACCATCCGGGTCGCGCCTCGAAGCCGGGCGGATATCGCGATGCTCGACCAGTCCGTCCTGCGCCTCAACGCCAACACCGAGCTCACCGTCGAGGCCGTCAAGGATCAGCAAACCGGGGTCATCAACCTGCTCCGGGGCGCCGCCCATTTCTTCAGCCGCGGGCCCCGCAGCCTGGAGGTCCAGACCCCCTTCACGATCGCCGGCGTCAGGGGCACCGAGTTTCTCGTCGGCGTCGAGCCGGACAGGACCCTCCTCACGGTCTTCGAGGGGACGGTGCTGGCCGAAAACCCGGCCGGCAGCCTCACCCTCACCAGCGCCCAGTCGGCCGTGGCCGAGCGCGGCAAGCCGCCCGTGCTGCGGGTGGTGGCGCGCCCCCGCGATGCCGTCCACTGGGCGCTCTACTATCCGCCGGTCCTTTACTTCCGTCCCGACGAGTTCCCGGCCGGACCGATCCGGCAGTCTGTAGAGCAATATCAGAGAGGCGACCTCCAGAGGGCCTTCGACAGCATCGCGACGGTGCCCCAGACCGTCACCGACCCGCGGTTCTTCGCCTATCGCGCCCACTTACTGCTGGCCGTGGGGCGGACAGATGAGGCCTCCGCCGACATCACGCGAGCGCTGCAGCTGGCTCCGAACGACCCCAACGCCCTGGCGCTCCAGACCATCATCGCCGCGGTCCAAGGTGAGAAAGACCGGGCGCTGGATGCGGCCCAGAAGGCCGTCCAGGCCGCGCCAGGCTCGGCCACGGCGCAGATCGCGCTGTCGTACGCCCAGCAGGCCAGGTTCGACCTCGAAGGCGCCCGCGCCAGCCTGGAAAAGGCCGTGCAGCTCGACCCGCAGAACGCCCTGGCGTGGGCCCGGCTGTCGGAGCTTCAGGCCTCGTTCGGTGAGCTGAACCGCGCCCTGGATGCCGCCCAGAAAGCGGCCGCCCTGGAGCCCAATCTTGCGAGGACCCAGACGGTGCTGGGCTACGCCTACCTGATGCAGACCAAGATCAGGCAGGCCAAGGAGGCCTTCGAGAAGGCCATCGCGCTCGACTCGGCCGATCCCCTTTCCCGTCTCGGGCTCGGCCTGGCCAGGATCCGGGAGAGCAACCTGC
>DASTFB010000119.1 GCA_035709005.1 Candidatus Methylomirabilota bacterium
ATTTCGGGCCGGCGCGACCCGGAACGGTGGAGATGGCACGGCGGTCGCCCCCCGCGTGAACGGGAAGGTCTGGAGGGGCCACCTGGGGCCCCCTCCAGGCTAAAAATCAGGCTTGGAGGAGGCACGGTCGTCGCACCTCGCGCGAAACGGGGAGGTCTGGAGGGGGCCACCTGGGGCCCCCTCCAGCCTAAAAATCAGGTTTGGAGGGGGTCGGTCGTCGGGCCTCGCGCGAATGGGGAGGTCTGGAGGGGCGCGCCGCGTGCCCCCTCCAACCTAAAACGGCGCTTCGGCCTCCAGGCGCTCGGTCAGGTCACGCGCATGGCGCCGGAACTCGTCGCGTTCCGCGGCGGGAATCGGCTCACCGGGAATGAACTTCTCGGACAGCGGGTTCACGAATCGACCACGCTTGATGACGCGGTAGTCCAGGTGCGGCCCCGTGGACAGGCCGGTCGAGCCGACGTAGCCGATGACCTGCCGCTGGCTCACCCGGGTCCCGCGCCTGATACGGGCCGCCACTCGCGAGAGATGGTTGTAGAGCGTCTCGTAGCCGGAGCGGTGGCGCAGGTGGACCTGGATGCCGTTGCCGCCGTTCCAGCCCGCCCGGAGCACGACCCCATCGGCCACGGCGCGCACCGGCGTGCCCACGGGCGCCCCGTAGTCGATGGCCAGGTGAGGCCGCACCCCGCCCAGGACCGGGTGCGGGCGCGCCCACGTGAAGCCGGAAGTGATGCGCGTGAACTGAAGCGGCGACTTGAGGAAGCTCTTGCGCAGCGAGCGGCCATCGAGGTCGTAGAAGGCGTAGCGATCCTTGGCGGGCGTCCAGCCGATCCCCGTCAGCACCCGCTTGTCGCTGGCGTACTGGGCGGCGAGCACGTGCCCGTAGTTGACGAAGGTGTCGCCCGCGTAGCGCTTCTCGACGATCAGGCGGAAGCGGTCGCCGGGCCGGGGGTCGGCGGTGAAATCGAAGTCCCACTCGAAGATGCTGACGACGTCGTGCACGAGCGAGGCCGACTCACCGGCCTGCTCGATGGCCTCGAACAGCGAGCGCTCGACGCGCCCCTGGACCGTGACGACCCTGACGTCGGGCGTCGTCTCCAGGCGCTTGACGATCCAGGTGTCCTCATCGGCCACGGCCGCATAGCCCAGCCAGGGGCTCGGCTGCACCGTTACGGCGGACGGGGTGTCGGCCGGGCTCCAGGCGATCTCGATTCCGTCCCGGGGCCGCAGGCGCCTGACCTCGAGCCCGTTGCGGGCGAGCGCGGCGGTCACCTCGCGGGCGACGCTGGCCTCCATGCCGGCTCGGACCAGCGCCTTCACCAGGGTGTCGCCCCGCCGGAGCTTGACGGTCTGCATTCGCAGCGGCGGTGCCGGGGCCGGGGGCTCCTCCACGAGGGCGACCGTCGCCTCGGGCTTGCTCGGCGCCGGCCCCTGCCACCACCAGACGAGACTCCCGGTCCCCAGCAAGGCGACGGTCCCGACCACAGCCAGGGCCAGGCGGGTACCCCATATCCGCATGGCCTCTATATTAGCCGGGTTGACAGGGCCGCAAACTCAGGAATTGTGAGAGTTTCAGCGCGGCGTCCGGGGTCGATCCCCGTGGCGTCCGCCGCCGCCCGGACGGCCCCGGGGGCCATGCCCAGGCTGCCCGCCAGGGCGTTGGCCAGAGTCTTGCGGCGATGGGCAAAAGCTGCGCGAACCACGCTGCTGAAGCGGGGCTCATCCGAGACCGCCACCCTGGGCGTGGGAAGGACCCGCAGGTGGACGACGGCTGACTCCACCCGGGGTGGCGGCCGGAAGGCCCCGGGTGGCACGTGCAGGGCCACGCGGACCTCGCAGTACAGCTGGGTCAGGACGCTCAGGCTTCCGTAGGTCCGGCCGCCCGGCGGCGCGGCCACCCGATCGGCGACCTCGCGCTGCAGCATGAGCGCCATCTCGTCGATGGCGGTACGGGCTTGCACGAGGGATTGCAGGATCGGCTTGGCGACGCTGTAGGGAAGGTTGCCGACGACGACCACCCGTCCCCCCGAGGGCCTCGGCAGCGACCGGTAGCTCCACCGGCGGGCATCCGCTTCCAGCACCTCGACCCCGGGAAAGCGGGTCCGCAGCCGGGCCACCAGGGCCGGATCGATCTCCAGCGCGATCACCCGGCCCGCGCGCCGCTCGAGCTCGGCGGTCAGGGCCCCTTCGCCCGGCCCGATCTCGACCACGAGATCCCGCGGGCCGGGCGCGACCAGGTCCACGATGGCGCGCGCGGTCCGAGGATCCCGCAGGAAGTGCTGGCCCAGCGCGCGTCGCTTCGTGTCCTTCATGGTGGGGTTAGCGTCGCGCCCGGGCCTGCTGCTCCGCCATGAGCGCGGCGTGCACGCGCCACACCTGAGCCTCGGTGGCGGCGCGGTCGCCGGAGTTGTCGATGACGTGATCGGCCAGCTTGGCCTTCTCGGCCAGCGGCATCTGGCTGGCGATCCGCCGCCGGGCCTCCTCCTCGTCGAGCCCATCGCGGGCCCGGAGCCGGGCCAGCTGAGTGGCCTCGTCGGCGATCACCACGACGAGCCGATCCATCTGCCGGTAGGCGCCGCTCTCGACGATGACGGCGGCATCGAAGATCACGACGCCGCCGAAGCCGGCCCCGGCCAGCGCGGCGAGCCGGCTGGCCAGCCGCTCCCGGATGCGCGGATGGGTGATCGCTTCCAGCCGTCGCCGGCGGCCGGCGTCGGCGAAGACCACCGCGGCCAGGGCTTTGCGATCGAGCCGGCCGTCGGGGGCCAGCACGCCGGTCCCGAACTCGCGCACGATGTCGGCCAGGGCCGGCTCGCCCGGCTCGACCACCTCGCGCGCCAGGACGTCGGCGTCGATCACCGGGCAACCGAGGTTCCGGAACATCGCGGCCACCGTGCTCTTGCCCGTGGCGATGCCGCCGGTGAGCCCGACCAGGAGGAAGGGACGGCTCACACCTCCGACCAGTCCATGCCGGACTTGATGTCCACGACGACCGGCACCCGCAGGGGCACCGCGGCGCCCATGATCTCGCGAGCCAGGTCCTCCACCGCCGACGCCTCGTCGGGCGGGGCTTCGAACAGCAACTCGTCGTGAACCTGCAAGAGCATCCGGGTGCGCAGCCCGCGGGCGGTCAAGGCGGCCTGCATCCGGACCATGGCGATCTTGATCATGTCGCTGGCCGTCCCCTGCACCGGCGCGTTCATGGCCATGCGCTCGGCCGCGTTGCGGGCCACCGGGTTGTGGCTCTTGAGATCCGGCAGATAGCGGCGCCGACCGAGCAGCGTGCCGACCCACCCGCGCTGGCGGCCCTCCTCCAGGGTGCGATCGATGAAGGCCCGCACCCGGGGATGCGCCGCGAAGTACTCGTCGATGTAGCGCTGGGCCTCCCGCTGGTCGATCTTGGTGGCCTGGCTCAGCCCGAAGGCCGACACGCCGTACAGGATGGCGTAGTTGGCGCTCTTGGCGATGGTGCGCTGCAGCGGCGTGACCTCGGCGGCCGCCACCTTGAAGACTTCCGAGGCCGTCCGGGTGTGGATGTCCTCGCCGCGCTGAAAGGCCTCGATGATGGCCGGCTCCTCGCTGAGATGGGCGAGGATGCGCAGCTCGATCTGCGAGTAGTCGGCCGCCACGAACTTCCAGCCCTGGGCCGGGATGAAGGCCGCCCGGATGCGCCGGCCGAGCTCGGTGCGGATCGGGATGTTCATCAAATTCGGATCCTGAGAGCTGAGCCGGCCGGTGGAGGCCACCAGCTGGTTGAACGTCGTGTGGATCCGGCCGGTCGCCTCGTTGACCAGGCCCGGCAGGGCGTCGGCATAGGTGCCCTTGAGCTTGGCCAGCACCCGATGCTCGAGCACCTTGGCCGGCAGGGGGTGCCCGACGGCCAGCTCGGTCAGCACGTCGGCGTCGGTGGAGTATCCGGTCTTGGTTCGGCGCGCCCTGGGCAGCTTGAGCTTCTCGAACAGGATGCGGGCCAGCTGCTTGGGCGAGCCGATGGTGAACTCCTCGCCCGCCAGCTGATAGATCTCCCGGGTCAGCGCGTCGAGCTGCCGCTCCAGCTCCTTGCCGAAGGCCTCCAGCCGACCGGGATCGACCCGGATGCCGTGTCGCTCCATGACGGCCAGCACGGGCACCAGGGGCCGCTCGATGTCCTCGTAGAGCGCCCGCAGCTGCTCGCGCTCGAGCTCGGCGGCGGCGTGCTCCCAGTACCGGGCGACCCAGCGGGCGCGCGCGGCGAGGACGTTACCGCGGGCGTCCTCGGCCGTGGCGGGCCCCAGCGACGGCGGGCAGTCGCCGAAAGCCTCCATGCAGAGGTCCTCGATGCGATAGGTGGAGCGGGCCGAGTTGAGGAGGTACGCGGCCACCGCGCTGTCGTGGATGGTCGGAGGCCGGCCGGCGTGCTCCAGCCACCATTCGAGCAACGCTTTGCCGTCATGCATGATGAGCTCCCGACCGGCGAGCGCGCCGGCAGCCTCGACGGCTCGCTCCGCGACCACGGAGACGGCTCCCGCGGCGGGGTGGAAGAGGCCGAGGCCGTCGAGGCGTGGAACGGGCGGCCGCGCGTCGCCCGCCCAGTCGACGGCGACCGGGGTGGCGGCGGGCGCGCGCGCCAGCCAGGCGGCGATTGCGGCCGCATCCTCCAGCCGCGGGGTCGGCTCGGCCACGACCGAGGCCGCGCCGGTCTGGGCCGGTAGCTCCTTGAGCAGCCGACTGAACTCCATCTCCATCCAGAGGGCGCGCAGACGAATCCAGTCCGGCTCGACTCGGCGGAACGATTCCAGGTCGATGTCGAGCGGGACCTCGTGATTGAGCAGGGCGAGCTCCCGGGAGAGCAGCGCCTCCTTGCGCCCGGCGGCCAGGGTCTCGCGCAGCTTGCCGCCGACCAGGGGCAGATTGTCGTAGAGCCGGGCCACGCTGCCGAACTGAGCGATGAGCTTGACCGCCGTCTTCTCGCCCACCCCGCGCACGCCGGGAATGTTGTCGATGGCGTCGCCCATGAGGGCCAGGACGTCGGCGATCTGGGCCGGCTCCACCCCCCATCGCTCGCGCACCTTCGCCTCGTCGTACACGACGGACTCGCCCGTACGGCCCACGACGCTGAGCACCCGGACGCGGGGCCCGACGAGCTGCAGCAGATCCTTGTCGCCGGTGACCACCACGACGTCGAGGTCGTGCGCCAGGGCGCGCGTGACCAGCGTGGCCAGAACGTCGTCGGCCTCGTAGCCGGGCGCTTCGACCACCGGGAGACGCAGCGCCTCGAACAGGCGCCGCACGTAGGGGAGCTGGCGCACCAGGTCGTCGGGCATGCTCGTGCGGGTGGCCTTGTACTGGGCGAAGAGGGAGTCGCGGAACGTGGGGCCAGGGGCGTCCCAGGCGATCCCCAGGTATTCCGGCTGCTCCTCGCGAATCAGCTTCCACAGCATCGTGCTGAGAATGAGCACGGCGTGGCTGGGCATCCCCTTGGACGTCGAGAGGTAACCCACGGCGTGATAGGCCCGGAACAGGTGCGAATGTCCATCGACGATGTAGAAGCGGCTCATGTCACGGTGAGTATAGCGCCCGCCTTGCGGGCCCGCGGTCACGCTGTGGCCGGGGACCCGGCGTGCGGATTCGGCTTCATGACGTCCCGGTAGGCCGCGCGAACCGCCGTCGTGCGAGCCTGGTAGTCGGCCAGGAAGGCTTGCCGCGAGGCATAGCCCAGCGCGCTGGCGACCCGGGCCGGCATGGGACCCGCGAGATCCAGCGTGTCGGGCGGGCGCCCCGAGAGCAGCCGCAGGGCCGCGGAGACGCGCCGCAGGAAGTGGTAGTGCTCGGCCAGGCTCGTCGCCGTCGCCGGGGACAGCGCGCCCACCCGCCCCAGCGCGGCCAGGGCCGCCCGTGTGGAAGACAGGCGCACGTCGGGATGCCGATGGCCGTGCAGGAGCTGAAGCGCCTGGACGAGGAACTCGACGTCCACCAGGCCGCCCCGTCCGAGCTTGACGTGCCGGCGGCCGGGCGTCTCCCTGGCCAGCTCGAGCTCCATCCGCGTCCGCACGTCGGCGATCTCCTTGAGCCCGGACGCGGGGAGCGGTGTTCCGAAGACGTACCCTCGCAGCATGGCCCGCACGTGCCGCGCCAGCCCCCGATCGCCCAGGACGAGCCGGGCTCGGGTCAGGCTCTGCCGCTCCCAGAGGTCGGCGTAGTCCGTGTAATAGCGCCGGGCCGCGCTCAGACTGGCGGCGAAGCCGCTGCCCTTGCTGCCCGGCCGGAGGCGGAGATCGACGGGAAACGCGACCCCGGCCGCCGTGATGTCGCCGAGCGCGCCGGCCACGCCCTCCACCGCCGCGCTCCAGAACGTGTGGGCGTCCACCCGATCCGCCCCATCCGTCTCCCCGTCTTCCGCGTAGATCACGAAGAGATCGAGGTCGGAGCCCGTGGTCAGCTCTCGACCTCCGAGCTTGCCCAGGCCGACGACGGCGGCGGGCACGAAGCGGCCGTCGGCCGTGCGTGGCACGCCGTGGCGCTCCACGAGACCGCCCACGGCGAGAAGCCAGCCGGCGGCCAGCGTTGCCTCGGCGAGGGCGGTCATCTCCCGGGAGTACGCCTCGATACGAGTCACCCCGAGGAGATAGCGCCAGACCACCGCCAGCTCCTCCGCCTGCTTGATCCGGCGCAGGCGATCCCGGCGCTCGGCCGGCGACAGCGCAGGGGCGAACACGGAGGCGAAGGCCTCGCGGAACTCGCCGGCGGACTTGGCGCGCTCCATCGCCCGCGGGTTGGTCAGGGTCGTCAGCAGCTCGGGTTGGGTGATCAGCAGCTGCGTGAGGAGGTCACCCCCCGCACACAGCCGTACCAGGCCGCCCAGCACCTCGCCCTCCGCGGCGATCAGCTCGATCAGCCCGGCTCGGGGACCGATCGCCGCCAGGAACCGCTCGAACTGGTTGAGGGCCTCGTCGGGATCGGGGCACTTCCACAGCGCGTCCAGCAGCGCTGGGAGCAGCCGCTCGAGCGCCCGCCGGAAGGCGCCGGCATAGGGCACGAGGGGGCGGCCCTCGACGATCAGGCGCAGGTTGTGGCGCGCCCGCTCGGGATCGGTGAAGCCGGTCGCCCCCAGCGCGAGCAGGCTCGGCAGCTTCACCCGCCGGGCTGCGGGCTGGTGGGGCTCGCTGAAGAAGTCGCGGAAGGCCCGGTGCACCGCGGCGGTGACCTCGCGATGGCGCCGGCTGAACGCGCTGGCCGCCCGCCGCGGAGGGCCCCCGAAGCCCAGCCGGCGGGCCAGGCGCCCCAGGGCCAGGCGGTCCGTGGGCAGGGTGTGGGTCTGCACCTCGTGGACGATCTGCAGGCGGTGCTCGACCGTACGCAGGTGAACGTAGGCCTCGGACAGCGCTCGGGCCAGGGCCGGGGGCAGATAGCCGCGCTCGGCGAGGCGGAAGAGGGCCTTGAGCGTGTGGCGCTCGCGCAGCCAGGAATCGTCGCCGCCGTACAGGAGCTGCAGAGCCTGGACGAGGAACTCGATCTCCCGGATGCCGCCACGGCCGAGCTTCACGTTGTCCCGCCCGCCGTCGCCCGCCCGCTGCGCGAGGGCGCGGTCGATCTGCCGCTTCATGTCCCGGATGGCCTGGACGATCCGCGCGTCTTGCCCGGGCCGATAGACGACCTCCCGAGCCAGCTCCATGAAGCGCGCCCCCACGTGCTCGTCGCCGGCACAGGCGCGGGCCTTGAGCAGCGCCTGCCGCTCCCACAGCTCGGCCCGTTCGGCGTAGTAGGTGCGGTACCCGTCCAGGGACAGCACGACGGGCCCCATGCGGCCCTCGGGACGCAGGCGCAGATCGATCCGGAAGGCGGCGCCCTCCTCGGTGACGGTTTCCAGGAAGGCCACCAGGTCGCGGGCGAGCCGGATGAAGTACTCCCCGTTGGCAAGCCGGCCCGCCGGCCCGCCCTCGGTCTCGCCATCGTCCCCGTAGACCAGGATCAGGTCGATGTCCGAGGAGTAGTTGAGCTCCTGGCCGCCCAGCTTGCCCATCGCGATGACGGCCAGCGCGGTGGGCGCCCCGTCGGCGGCACGGGGCGCGCCCCACTGCGCGCGCAGCGCGGCGTCGGCGTGCCGCCAGGCCTCGCCCAGACAGACGTCGGCCAGGCGCGAGAGCTCCTCTGTCGTCACCGTCAGATCGGCGTCGCCCAGCAGATCGCGACTGGTGATGCGCAGGAGCTGGCGATACTTGAACCGGCGCACCGCGTTCATCCGCGCCTCGGTCGTCGTGAACGGCGCCAGGGCGAGGGCCAGGTCGGCCTCCAGCTCGTCGGCCAGCCACTGGCGCATGGTGTGCGGCTCCAGCAGCCAGGCCAGCATCGTGGGCCGGCGCCTGAGCGCGTCGGCCAGGAACTGACTGGCCCCGAAGAGCCGGCCGAGCAGCGTCGCCGCCCCGGGATGGGCAGTCAGCGTCTGGAAGAGCACGGCGCGGTCGACCCCCGCGGCGAAGCGCTCGAGGTTGTTCAGGGCCATGTCGGGATCGGCGGCCGCGCCGAGCTCGGCGAGCAGGCGGGGCAGGGCGGGCAACAGCAGCTCGCAGTCTCGCGGCGTGGGGGTCAGCGCGGCCAGGTTGGCCGCCGCGGCGCGGGGATCGGCGAAGCCGAGCCGGCGCAGCGCCGCGCCCGTGCCCGAGGCGGAACCTGCCGTGCGAAGCAGCTGGACGGGATCCAGGCTCAGACCGCCGATTCTCCGGTCTCGCCCGCGACCTCCCCGAATGCCCTACACCTCCTCGAGGATGGGGAACACCAGCGCCGACACGTGCGAGGAGATGCGCTTGAGGTTGGTGAGGATGTCCAGATGGATCTCCGAAGTCTCCAGCGACTCGGCCAGGCCCTGGCGGAGCCGCCCCAGATGGGACTCCCGCAGCTCGCGCTCTCGCTGCCGCATGACCGGACGCTGGTCCAGGACCGCCTGGGCCAGGGTCCGGTCACCGGCGGCGACGGCGGCGATGGCGACCTCCAGGTTCTTGGCCACCGTGCCGTGGAACTCCACGATTTCGGCCCAGCCCGCGTCCGAGAAGCGCCGTCCGTGGTAGAGCTTCTTGCGGGCCAGCTCCATCAGGTTCTTGTCGATGATGTCTCCGATGTTCTCGAGGTTGCCGATGATCGAGATGAGGGCGATCTCCTTGCGCGAGAGGTCGGGCCCCATGGCCTCCCGCCCCAGGCGCGTCAGGAAGAGCTTGATCTCCCGCTCCAGGAAGTCGACCTGGTCGTCCCGGCGCTCCACGTCCTCCAGCAACTCCTGGTCGTTGTCTCGGAACACGGCGGTGACATCGCGCAGCATCCCCTGCACCACGTCGGCCATGCGCAAGGCCTCGCGCGTGGCCTGGCCCAGCGCCAGCGAAGGCTGATCGAGAGCGCGCTCGTCCAGGTAGCGGGTCTTGAAGGGATTGTCGGCCTGATGATCGGGGGGTACCACCGCCTCGATGGCCCGGGCGGCCACCGATGCGAAGGGCAGGAACACCAGGCTGATGCCGACATTGAAGAACGTGTGGGCATTGGCGATCTGACGGGCCGGATCGGCGGCGCTGGCCGCCACCAGCGCGGTGAAGGGATCGATGAACGGCACCACCAGGGCGACGCCGCCCAGCTTGAAGGCGATGTGGGCGGCGGCCACCCGCCTGGCTTCGGCCGACGTTCCCACGGCCGCCATCAGCGCCGTGGCACAGGTCCCGATGTTGGCGCCCAGGACGATGGCGATGGCGCCGGGCAGGTGGAGCAGCCCCTCGTGAGTCAGGGCCAGGGTCAAGCCGATCGTCGCCGCCGACGACGTGACCAACGCGCTGAACAGGGCGCCCCCGAGCACGCCGAGCAGGGCGTTGTCGGCCAGGGCCGCCAGCGTCTGCGACGCCAGCGGGTGGGCCTGCAGCGGGTCCACGCCGTCGAGGATGAGCTTGAGGCCCAGGAACATCAGCCCGAACCCGAGGACGGCCTGCCCGATGTCCTTCACCACCCGCCGCTGGGCGATGGCCATGGTGGCGAAGCCCACCCCGACCAGCAGCAGCGAGTACCCCGTGAGCTTCAGCGCGATCAGCTGCACGGTGAAGGTGGTGCCGATGTCGGCGCCCAGGATGATGCCCAGCGTCTGCCGGAACGTCATGAGCCCGGCCGAAACGAAGCCCACCAGCATCAGTGTCGTGGCCGCCGAGGACTGGATGATGGCGGTCACGGCGGCCCCCGACAGCACGGACAGCAGGCGGTTGCGGGCCAGCCCGGTGAGCAGGTGGCGCAGCCGGCCGCCAGCCGCGCGCTGGAGCCCCTCTCCGCTCAGCCGGATGCCGTAGAGCAGCAGGGCCATCCCGCCGAACAGCGCCAGCAGCACGCTCATTTCTGCTCGGAGGGGGGCTTGCCGTCGCGTGAATTCTCCTGCCGCAGCAGCGGACGCGGCGCAAGCCCGTCGAGCAGATGCCGCGTATCGTTCAACGTGATGATGCGCGGCGGCGTCACCACGGTGAGGGAGGCGTTGTCGACCCGGAGCCGCCAGAGCCCGTTGAGAGAGCAGCCCAGCAGGTGACAGGCGTACACGCTGATGACGCCGCCGTGAGAGACGACCAGGACGTCCTCGCCGTCGCGGTGTTCGGCCGCGATGGCCGCCAGCGCCGCCAGCACGCGGCCACGCACGCCCTCCAGCGGCTCGCTGCCCGGCGGCGGACAATCGAGCGGCGCCCGCACCCAGGCCCCGTAGGGATCGCCGGCCCGCGTGCGGATCTCCTCGCTGAAGCAGCCCTCCCACTCGCCCAGTGAGAACTCCCGCAGCTCGGGGACGGTGACGATGCGAGCCCCGGTCCCGGCCAGCGCGATCTCCGCGGTTTCCCGGGCTCGGGCCAGCGGGCTGACGTAAGCCACCGCCGGCCGGTACCCGCCCAGCGCGCGGCCCAGAGCCTGCGCTTGCGTCCGACCTCGAGCGGAGAGCTCCACGTCGATGCTGCCCTGAAAGCGACGCACCTCGTTCCAGACGGACTCGGCGTGGCGGGCCAGCAGCAGCCTCACCGCTCGCCTCCGGCGACACGCCGGGCGGCCCGCAGCCGGGCCAGCGTCTCCTCGCGGCCGAGCAGGGCGAGCACCTCGAAGAGCGGCGGCGAGGCGGTTCGCCCGGTGACGGCCAGGCGGGTGAGCTGGGCGAGGTCCACCAGCTTCAGACCCAGGACGTCGGTCAGCTCGCGATAGGCCGCCTCCAGCGCCGCCGGCGAGAAGGCCGGCACCCGCTCCAGACGCTCGATCACCGCGTCGAGCCGGCGCCCGCCCTCGGGCGTGAGCAGCTTCTGGGCGGCCTTGGCCTCGTACTCCCGGGGCCGCTCGAAGTAGAAGCGCCCCACTTCGACCAGCTCGGGCAGGGTGCGGGCGCGCTCCTTGAGCGTGTCCATGACGCGGGCGAGCCAGCCGGGGTCTCGCGCCCCGTCCAGGCCGGCCGCGGCCAGGAAGGGGGCCGCCCGCTCGGTCAGCCGATCGCCCTCCATGCGCTTGAGGTACTGCTGGTTCAGCCACGTCAGCTTGGTGTGGTCGAAGATCGCCGCCGAGGCCGTCACGTCCTTGATGTCGAAGAGCTCGATGAGCTCGCGCCGGGAGAAGATCTCCTGGTCGCCGTGGGCCCAGCCCAGGCGGGCCAGATAGTTCACCATCGCCTCGGGCAGGAAGCCGGCGTCCCGAAACGCCTGGACCGAGGTCGCACCGTGGCGCTTGCTGAGCCGGCTCCGATCGGGTCCCAGGATCATGGCCACGTGGGCGAACTCCGGCACCGGACAGCCCAGGGCTTCGTAGCACATGATCTGCTTGGGGGTGTTCGACAGGTGATCGTTCCCGCGGATCACGTGGGTGATGGCCATGGTGACGTCGTCCACCACCACCGAGAAGTTGTAGGTGGGTGTGCCGTCGCTCCGCACGAGGATCCAGTCGTCCAGCTGCCGGTGCTCGAACGTGACCGCCCCGTGGATGAGGTCGTTGACGACGGTGGTCCCCTCGTCGGGCATCCGGAGGCGGAGCGCGCCCCCGGTGAGGCCGCGCTCGCGACACCGCCCCGAGTACCGGAAGGTCTCCAGGCGGGCTTCCGCCGCCTTGCGCTCCCGCTCGAGCTGCTCCGGCGGGCAGTCGCAGTAGTAGGCTCGGCCGGCCTTCACCAGACGCTGGGCGTGAGCGCGATAGAGGTCCAGGCGCTCCGTCTGCCGATAGCCCGGCGCCGGGGGGCCCTCGTCCCAGTCGATGCCCAGCCACTGCAGCGCCTCGATGATGGAGGCGATGTTCTCGTCGGTCGAGCGGGAACGGTCGGTGTCCTCGATCCGGAGGATGAAAGTCCCCCCGTGATGGCGGGCGTAGAGCCAGTTGAACAGCGCGGTGTGCGCGCCCCCCACGTGCAGGTGCCCGGTGGGGCTGGGGGCGAAGCGCACGCGGACGACAGACCGGCTCGGCGAGCTCACAACGACGTCATTCTACCGCGTGGACGTCGAGCTCAGTAGGACGCGAACAGCCGGCCCCACGGCGTCGCGGCGAAGCGCCGCAGGCGGGTCCGCCCGACCGTGGGATACCACAGCAGATCGTGGTACACGTTCGAGGCGACCGGCGCCCAGGCCACGAGCGGCGTGTGCAGCAGCAGATGCTTGAGCGGGCGCAGGGCCCCCCGCCGGATGAGCTGGTCGCCCCAGATGACCAGGCTGCGCCGGGCGCGGAAGCCCGGGCGCATCTCCACCGCTTCGGCGTCGCCCAGGATCTCGATGTGCCGCGGATCGGCCACGCCGAGCCCGCGCTCGTGGCACATCCGGAGGTACGGGATGCTCAGGGGGTCGAACCCCATGATGCGGGCCGCGATCGCGTCGATGGCGACCTGATCGGCGGAAGCCAGGAGCACGTTGCCCGGGCGGGGAATCATCGTGCGCGGCCCGGCCCCATCGCCCATGACGGTCCCGTCCATGACGGCGAAGATGGCCGGGTGCACCTCGCGCTGCATCAGCAGGAGGTCGACCAGCACCTCGTGGATGAACTCGTGCGCGTAGTGACGCACCTCCTTGAGCAGGCCGCCGAAGCTGTTCTTGATGGCGCCGGTCGTGACCGTGTGGCCATGGACCTTGACGGTCGGAGCGTGGAGCACGTTTCGCCCGATGAACATCGCGGGAATCTCGATCCCCTCGGGGAAGATCTGGTTGAGCCTCAACAGGGGGGTCCGAAAACGGTGGACGGTCCACGCGACCTCGGTCAGCGGGATGAAGGGCAGGCCGTGCTTCTCCAGCACGGGCAACCACTTGTTGTTGCGGGCGCCCCGCAGCGGGTCCGTCACGACCGTCCGGTTCTCCACCGGGAAGATCCGGCGCCGGTCGTAGCCGTCCTCCAGCAGCGTGCGCACCAGGCCGTGCACCTGCCAGGGCTGGGTGGAGCAGGCCGGAAAATACTTCGTCCAGGACAGGTTGAGCTTGAGGACGAGGTCCCCGTCCCGGTCGAGCACCTGCCCGTACTTGGCCAGACGCATGAGGCGGCCGTAGTCCTCCACCACGGTTTCCGGGCGCGTCCTCACGACGGCGACCTGACTGGTCATTGAACAGGGCACGGGCCCCCGGGCTGGCGCCACGCCCGTGCCCCGCCGGAACCGCCGTTAGTCGTGATCATCATTGCCCGATCAGAGCCGAGGGCTGTAGATGATGAGGAGGATGGCCAGGATCCATAACAGCGTGTTGAGGCGCAGTGGCTGGTCGTTGAGGAACAGGTCTGACGGATTGCCGCCCATCTGCTGGTGGTACAGGAGGTAGAGATACCGGAAGATGCCGTAGAGGACGAAGGGCAGCGTGATAGGTAGCAGGCGCGTGTGGAACCGCGCCACCGTCTCCGGCGACATCGTATAGAGAGCATACGCCGTCAGCGTGGAGGCCGTCACCACGGCGATCATCTGATCGAGCAGGCCGGCGCTGTACTGGGCCAGGACCGGCCGGTGCTGCGCCGCCTCCTCTCCAATCGTCAGGTACTCGTGGCGGCGCTTGCCCAGGGCCAGGAAGAGCGCGGCCAGGATCGTGCAGATCAGGAGCCAGCCCGAGATCTCCACCTGGATGGCCAGGGCGCCGGCCGCGGCGCGCAGGACGAAGCCGGCTGCCACCACGAGGACGTCCACGATCACCACGTGCTTGAGCCAGGCCGAGTAGGCGATGAGCAGGATGGCGTACGTCAGCGCGATCAGGCCGACCGGAACGCCGATGGCCAGGCTGGCTCCCAGGGCCGCCGCCAGCAGCCCCGCCGCCGCGCCGACGGCCACGCCCACTGGCAGGCGGCCCGCGGCGATGGGCCGTTGCCGCTTGGTGGGGTGGAGCCGGTCCCGCTCGCGGTCGACCACGTCGTTGAGCAGGTAGATGGCGCCGGACAACGCGCAGAAGACGGCGAACGTGGCCACGGCCAGCGCCCCGGCCGCCGGATCGAGCAGCTTCTCGCCGAAGACGAGTCCGGCGAAAACGAAGAGGTTCTTGACCCACTGGCGCGGTCGCAGCGAGACGACGAGCGCGCCGACCACAGCTCACCTACAGGCGCAGGACGTGGGCGATGGGCCCCAGCGCGCCGGTGGCATTTCGGGTGTCGACGACGAGCCGCGCTTCTCGGGCGATCGCCGCCCAGTCGTAGCCTGCGTGCGCGGTGAGGATGAGCACGACGTCGTAGGCCGCCAGCTCGGGATCCGGCCAGGGCCCGGCCACCAGCATGGCGCCGTCCACGGCCAGCTCGGGAACCAGGGGGTCGTGATAGGCGACGCGGGCCCCCTTGCGCCGGAGGGCGGCGATGATCTCCAGGGCCGGCGAGTCGCGCGTGTCGGCGATGTCGGCCTTGTACGCCACCCCCAGGACCAGGATCCGGGCCC
>DASTFB010000120.1 GCA_035709005.1 Candidatus Methylomirabilota bacterium
AGACTGCCCGCGCTTCGCGCGTCCTGGTCAACCCGCTCTTAAATGGAAGCTGTTGGAGGAGGACCCCTCAGGGCGGACGGCCCCCTACGTTTCGCGTGGTATAAGCTCATGGGGAGTCACACGAGACCCCGGGGACCCCGGCGATGCGGGTTGGGTGACGAAGCGAGTGTGGAGACTGAGGAACTGCTCGCATGACTTGTGACTGTGGTCGCTCGAAGCTGCCGGACAAGAAAATGCCTGTCCGGCAGCACGAGAACGGTACCCCGGTCACACACCATGAGTGCCCCGTCGGCCACAAGTGGCACTTCACATGGGCCGATAGGCAGGAGCACCATCCTTGCGACTGTCGAGACTCAAGGGGCTAATGACCACCTGGGAGTACCAATTTCTGAGTCTCGATCTTTCGACTCCATTTGATGAGATGACCGGAGAATTGAACGAGGCGGGTGACGAGGGCTGGGAAGTTATATCTCTCCTGCCATTAACCTGGGGACAGTCGGCAATTGAACGAATCGTCAAGCCAGCGGCCGTGCTGGTGTTGATGAAGCGCCCCAAGCCCGATAGGGACAGCAGCAGTCAGGCCCGCTGAGTGTTTGACGAGGCCCCCCGGAGATACGCCTCCGTCAAGCACGGCCAGCGCCCTGCTGACTGCGGTCGGATGGACGCCGAGCTGCCGGACGGTGACGGAGTTGGCTGCCCGGCTGGCTGAGACGGAAAGACGGATCAGCCGTTAGGCGGAAAACGACGTGCCGCAGCCGCAGCTCGACTTGGCGTTGGGGTTGACGAACGTGAAGCCGCCCGTGAGCCCCTGCTGTACGTAGTCGAGCGTGGTCTCGTTCAGGTAGAGGTAGCTCTTCTTGTCGCAGACCACCCGCACCCCGTCGATCTGGAACTCCCGGTCCTCGGGGCCGAGCTCGCTGTCGAACTCGAGCGCGTACGACATCCCCGAGCAGCCGCCGCCCTTCACGCCCATGCGGAGGAAGACATCCTCGCCCAGGTCCTGGGCCTGCTTCAGTTCCTTCACCTGCTTCACCGCCGCATCCGATACCTTCAGCGCCATGGTCTTCCGTGTCCTCCTGTATCGTTGTCTCTCACTTCACCGCCAGCGCCACCGGCACGTCGTCACCGCCGAGCTCGGCCAGCGACATCGTGTCCAGCAGGTCCGTGATCGCCGCCTGGAGCTTCCGCGCCGGCTTCCGGACCGTGCAGCGCGACGCCTGGGCGCAATCGCCGTGGTCCGTCATGCAGCTCACGCTCGCCAGCAACAGCTACTTTACTTAGGAACGTACAGTGGCAGCAGCCGGGGCCGTGCCGGTCGGCCTGGCACGGCCCGAGTCCCATCAGGCGGCCTTGACTTCGATCGTCCTCGGCATCGCGGCTCGCGGCGCGGGGACCCTCACTTCGAGCATGCCGTTCGCGGACTTCGCCTCCACTTGGGCGGCGTCGACACCCACGGGGAGCGCGAAGCTCCTCTGGAACGCACCGTACGCGACCTCGCGGACGAAGTAGTCCTTGCCTGTGGAATCGTGGTCGGCCTTGCGCTCACCCTTGACGGTGAGGACGTTGTCCATCAAGGAGACCGCGACATCCTTCGGCTCCACGCCCGCCAGGGCGAACTGCATGACGTAGACGCCGTCCTCGATCCGCCCCTCCACGGCGGGGAGCAATGGGGCACGCTGAGCGGCTTCGGCGCCGCCGAGGAACCTCTCGAACAGGTCGTCGCCGTCGTGGTGGAAATGGAACTGCCGGGTCGGGGACCAGCGAAGCATGGTGGTCATGGTGCTCTCCTCTCGCTTTTACATCCTTCTATTTCATATATATGTTATAGCGTGATATATACTAAGTCAAGCGGACCCATGGAATCCGGAGTAGCATGATTTCCTGCACGATCGCGTCCGCAAACTCGAAGACGTTGTGGACCAACTCCTCCTCGACCTTCTCGAACACCCCCTTGGCGGCACCTTCGCGGACCAGGTAGGAGACACGTGCGCCTTTCCCTGCTTGAGGAGGCGAAGCACGACGTTCGTGGGGGCCGTCAAAACGCGTACGACGCTGGCGCAGGCCCGGGTGAGCCCGGCGACCAGCGGCCATCGCACAGGCGAGGCGCTCGGGGTGGCGAAGAGCAAGGGCCCTGGGCGCGACGCTGCCGTGCGCCAGCGTGCCGATCTCGCTCATTCGACTCCCGCGCGCCGATGGTACCCTCCCCGTTCGCTCGTCGTACACTGGGTACGAAGGTCGCCGGTGGCGACCGGAAGAACCACCCCCGTGATGAAGGACGACCTGAAGCTCCCCGATCCGGCCAGCGTCGGCATGGGCCGGTGGACGGTGACCCCGTGATCCGGCGGTTCGTCGTCCTCGGCGCGACGGGGGACCTCGCGTCCCGGCAGCTCCTGCCTGCGCTCGCCCGCCTCCACGAGGCCGACAAGCTCCCCGCCGAGCTGAGGATTGTGGGGGCGGCGCGGGAGGACTGGGACACCGCCACTCTTCGCGCTCACATGGCGGAGCGGCTGGCGCGCCATGCCGCGGGCACCGCGCCCGCCTCGCGCCATGCCGTGGTCTCGAGGCTGGTGTACCAGCGTGCGGATGCGAGCGATCCGGCCGACCTGGTGAGAGTGCTCGACGATGTCCGCCAGCCCGGTATCGTCTATCTGGCCTTACCGCCGTCGGTGCTCGAGGCCACGGTGCGGGCCGTGGCCGGCCTTGGCCTGGCGGACGGAAGCCGTCTCGTCGTCGAGAAGCCGTTCGGCGAGAATCTCGCGTCGGCCCGGACGCTGAACCGCCTCCTGCGCGCGGCGTTCCCCGAGACGGCCGTCTTCCGCATGGACCATTTCCTCGGGAAGCAAACGGTTCAGAACATCCTCGGACTGCGCTTCGCCAACCGCGTCTTCGAGCCGCTGTGGAACCGCAGCCATATCGCGCGGGTGGAGATCATCTGGGACGAGACCCTGGCTCTCGAGGGCCGGGCGGCGTACTACGACTCGGCGGGGGCGCTCCGGGACATGATCCAGAACCATCTCCTTCAGTTGCTCTGTCTGATCGGCATGGAAGCGCCCATCAGCCTGAGCGAGCGTGATTTCCGCGACCGCAAGGTCGACGTCCTCCGCGCCGTCCGACGGCTCGCGCCCGACGAGGTGGGACGCCGAACGATTCGTGCCCGCTACGGCGCGGGCCGAATCAGCGATCGACCGGTGCCGGCCTACGTCGACGAGGACGGCGTCGATCCCAACGGGGAGACGGAGACCTTCGCGCAGGTGAGGTTCTCGATCGACAACTGGCGCTGGGCGGGGGTGCCGTTCCTGCTGCGCACCGGAAAGGCGCTCGCGAGAAATCGGCGAGAGATCGCCATTCACTTCCAGCCGGTGCCCCACCTCGTGTTCGGCCACGAGACGGATCCCACGCCCAACACCCTGCGGCTCCAGCTCGACCCCGATCGGATGAGCCTGGGGGTGAACATCAACGGTGCCGGCGACCCGTTCGAGCTGGAGAGCGTCGAGCTGGACCGGGACCTCGCGGCCCAAGACCTGTCGGCCTACGCGCGCCTGATCCTGGACATCCTCGAGGGCGACCCAACGCTCTCCATTCGTGGCGACGAGGCCGAAGAATCCTGGCGCATCGTGGAACCAATCCTCGCGGCGTGGACCGCCGAGCGGGTGCCGCTGGGCACGTACCCGGCGGGCGCCGCGCATCCAGCCGGCGGGACCGACTGAACAGGCGCCTCGACGGCGGGGTGTCCCGAGGTGGTCGGCGCGGACACCAGCCCGACAGCCCTACGAGTCAATGGGACTTGCCGGAAAAGTCCCAGTTGGATTGGAGTGGGCATCAGGGGTGAAGGGCCCCGCGCACGGATTCGACGGCCTTCTCGCGCTTGAGGCTCGACAGGACCACGGCTCCGCCGAGGCCGGACACTACCGAGCCCAGGAGGATCCCGAGCTTGGCCTGCTGATCGAGGTCGGTGGCCGGGAAGGCGAGGCCGCTGATGAACAGCGACATCGTGAAGCCGATGCCCGTGAGCCAGGCGACGCCGTAGATGTGGCCC
Source organism: Candidatus Methylomirabilota bacterium (assembly GCA_035709005.1). Lineage (NCBI taxonomy): Bacteria > Methylomirabilota (SeqCode) > Candidatus Methylomirabilota bacterium. Next base: position 4,037 of record DASTFB010000120.1, read on the forward strand.
CAGCTCACTCCCTGAGGCAGGCTGGCGGTCCCCGTCCGCACCAGCAGCCAGGTGGCCGCGAGGACCCCCATCGGCTTGCCCAGCACCAGCCCCGCTGCGATCCCGAGGGGCAGCGGCTCAAGCAGCGCGACGAGGGCGCTGCGGTCGATGGCGACCCCGGCGTTGAACAGGGCGAAGACCGGCATGATCACGAAGGCTACCCAGGGGTGGGCCATGTGCTCGAAGCGCTGCAGCGGGGTCTTGGCGTCCTGGGTCACCTTCCGGAGGAAGCTGACAACGGCGAAGCGCCGGGAGTCCATGTCCCCCTCGGCGTCGAGCGCCTCGATCCGGTCCGCGGCGCGGCGCACGACCTGGGCAAGCCGATGCGGGGGAATGCGGACCCGGGCCGGCACCGTGAGCGCCGCCAGCACCCCGGCCAGAGTCGGGTGCACGCCGGAGATCAGGACGCCATACCACAGGCCGATCCCCAGGCAGAGGTAGACCACCGGGTGGCGGAAGCCTCCACGGTTGGCCGCCACCATGGCCGCGAGGAACGCCGCGGCCAGGCCGAGGCCGACCCAGTTCAGCGAGCTCGCGAAGAAGAGGGCGATCACCAGCACCGCGCCCAGGTCGTCCGCGATGGCGAGGGCCACCAGGAAGATCTCGAGCGTGTCGGGGACGCGGGGTCCCAGGAGCGCCAGCACCCCCAGGGCGAAGGCGATGTCCGTGGCCATGGGAATGCCCCAGCCGCCGGCCGTGGGCCGCCCCGCGTTGAAGGCGAGGTAGACCGTCGCCGGCACCAGCATGCCGCCCACGGCAGCGCCGATGGGCAGCAGGGCCTTGCGGGGCTCCGCCAGCTCACCCACGAGCAGCTCGCGCTTGATCTCCAGCCCCACCACGAAGAAGAAGACCGCCATGAGGCCGTCGTTGATCCAGTGGTGCAGGTCGAAGGCGATCCCGTGCTCGCCCAGGTGCAGGCCGAAGGGCTGGTGGACCAAGCGCTGGTAGGCCTCCGCCCAGGGGGAGTTGGCCCAGACGAGGGCGACGAGGGTGAAGAGGAACAGCACGATCCCGCCCGAAACCGTCTGACGGGCGAAGAGCTGGAACGGCCGCAGCAGCCGCTGCGCCACCTCCTCCCCCGTGGTGGGGGCTACGGTGTCCTTGAGCCCGATGATCTCCGCTGCATCGCCGTGACCTCCTGCCATCCTTCCACCCCCTGAAGCGCCCCTCCGACCACCTCCTCGCGAAGCGAGCGCACGGTAGCATGGCCGCCCGCACCTCGCCCAGCCATCGCTGATCCCCGACCGGGGTTGCCCCCCTGCTCCGATTCCGCGAGACTGGATCCCGAAAGCCCCACGAGCGCTCGTTGATTCCGCCGCGGCGGGGCCCGTCTACTCGAGGGAAAGGACACCGCGTCCGAAGCTGACTGGACAAGAAAGTGACGGCCATGGCGTGCGACCCACAGCCCGACCACGGCTGCGGCAGGCCGATGACCGACCCGCGCACACAGGAGGCGAGGTGACGTCAGCGCCGATCGAGGACTACGCGCTGATCGGCGACTGCGAGACGGCAGCGCTGGTGAGCCGGAGCGGGTCGATCGACTGGCTCTGCTTCCCGCGCTTCGACTCACCGGC
>DASTFB010000121.1 GCA_035709005.1 Candidatus Methylomirabilota bacterium
CTTCGAGGTCGCCGACAAGCTCGCCCTGGGTAGCCAGCAGGCGATCCGGTGGACCAAGCGCTCCCTGAACAACTGGCTCCGCATGGCCGGCCCCATCTTCGACCAGTCCATCGCCCTGGAGATGCTCACCTTCATGGGCGAGGACGTCCGCGAGGGCCTGAAGGCCATCCGGGAAAAGCGGCCACCGCAGTTTCCCTCGGCGCGCTGAGCCGCCGGCGCCCGCGCTTCAGGCGTGTCGCGGATAGCCGGCTCGGCGGGATAGCGGTAAGCTCGGGGACCAATACGCTCGAGGAGGGTGATCTATGAGAACACGCGGACTCCTGGCCGCCGTCCTGCTGGTCGTCGCGTTCGCGGCGTCGGCGGGGGCCCAGGCCTTCAAGATGCCCCGCACGCTGGCGTGGACGGCGTACGACGTCGGTTCGGCCGGCTACATCCAGGCGGCTTCGATCGGCCACGCCATGGCTCAGAAAGAAGGCCTCACGCTGCGCGTCGTGCCCGCCGGCAACGACGTCTCGCGCCAGGCGCCCCTGGCCGCGGGACGCGTCCAGTTCGGCGCGCTCGGCGCCGGGGCGTTCCTGTCCCAGGAAGGCGTGCTCGACTTCGGGAATACCGACTGGGGTCCGCAGGCCGTGCGCATCCTGGGCGCGGCGTGGGGCGATTTCAACACCGGCAACGTGGCGGCCGCCGGGGATGCCGGCATCAAGACGGTCCATGATCTCAAGGGCAAGCGGGTGGCCTGGGTGGCCGGCGCCCCCGCCCTGAACTCCAACATGGAAGCGTTTCTCGCCTGCGCCAACCTCGGCTGGAAGGACGTGAAGAAGGTCGACTTCCCGAGCTGGGGCGCCTCGGCGCGGGCCGTCATCGAAGGGACGGCGGACGCCTTCATCGCCTCCACCAACTCCGGGCTGGTCTACGAGCTGGCCGCCTCGCCGCGCAAGTACGTGGCGCCGGTCGTGCCGAGTCCCAAGGAGGATCCGGGCTGCTGGCAGCGCCTGAGGAAGGTGGCCCCGCAATTCGAATACCACGTGGCCTCGGTGGGAGCGGGGACGATCTCCAAGGAGAATCCCCACAAGGGCGCCACCTACGGCTACCCCATCGTCACAACCTACGCCACCCAGAGCGCCGACCTCGTCTATCACCAGACGCGGATGATCTACGACCTTCTGCCGGACTATGTGAACGCCCACCCCGGCAATGCCGGCTTCGCTCTCGACAAGCAGAACCTCACCTGGGTCATGCCCTACCACGAGGGCGCCATCCGGTACTTCAAGGAGAAGGGCGTCTGGGGAGCGCAGCAGCAGAAGCACAACGACCAGCTCGTGCGCCGTCAGGAGGTCCTCCAGAAGGCCTGGGACCGCGCCATCGGCCTGGCTTCGGAGAAGAAGGTCAAGGTGAAGGACTTCACCACGCACTGGATGGGGATCCGGGCGGCGGCGCTCAAGGAGGCCGGCCTCGAGGCGTACTGGACCGAGTAGGCCAGGGCCATGGCGGCCGAGCCCGCGCTCATGAGCCGTCACCGGGCGTTGCCGCCGGGGTGGCAGGCCGTGCTGATCAGCTTCAGCACGGCCGGCACCCTGCTCGCCATCAATCAGCTCTTCAACCTGAACTTCTTCGCCGGCGTCGTGCTGCTCGAGAACCGCTATCTGTACTTGTTGCTGAGCCTGTTCTTTTCCCTCACCTTCCTGATCTTTCCCGCGTGGCGGGGGGCGGCGCGGGACCGCGTGCCCTGGTACGACGCGCTGCTCTTCGCGGCGGCCGTCGCCGCCCCCGCCTACTTCGCGTGGCACGGCCTGCGCATTCTGGAGGAAGCCTGGGACTTCCGGGCGCCGATCGAGGCCGTCTGGGTGGGCGCCGTGCTGTGGCTGCTCGTGCTGGAGGGGGCCCGGCGCGCCGGCGGCATCGCCCTGTTCGTCCTCGTCTTCGCGTTCTCCCTGTACCCCGTGGTCGCCGGCGACATGCCCGGGCCCATCTCGGGCTTCAACCTGTCGTTCGCCGACACGCTCCGTTACCACACGATGAGCGTGGAGGCCGTGCTCGGGATCCCCATGCGGGTCTTCGGCACGCTCATCATCGGCTTCATCATCTTCGGCGAGGCCTTGCAGGTGACGGGGGGCGGGCGATTCTTCAACGACCTCGCCATGTCCATGCTCGGCGCCTTCCGGGGCGGGCCCGCCAAGGTCTCCGTCGTCGCCAGCGGCCTGTTCGGCTCCATGAGCGGCAGCGTGGTCTCGAACATCGTGGCCGACGGGGCCATCACGATCCCCATGATGAAGCGCATGGGCTTCCGGGGCGAGGTGGCGGCGGCGGTGGAGGCCACCGCCTCGACGGGCGGCGCCCTCACGCCGCCGGTGATGGGCGCCACCGCCTTCGTGATGGCCTCCATCCTGGGCATCTCGTACATCGACGTGGCCATCGCGGCCGCGATCCCCTCGTTGCTGTTCTATCTGAGCCTGTACTTCCAGGTCGATGCCTACTCCGCCCGCCACGGGTTGCGCGGGCTACCCCGACTCGAGCTGCCGCGCTTCGGGCCGACGCTGCGCTTCGGCTGGTTCTTCCTGCTGGCGTTCGCCGTGCTGGTGTTCCTGCTGGTGAACCTGCGCCGCGAGGCGCACGCGCCCTTCTTCGCCACGGCGCTCCTGCTGCTGCTGGCTATGGTTCGGCGCGGGACGAGGTTCAGCGCGCGCTCGTTCCTCGACTTCCTGGCCGGCATGGGGCGCGTGCTGGCCGAGCTGGTGACGATCCTGGCGGCCGTGGGGCTCATCATCGGGGCCCTCGCCGTGACCGGGGTAGCGGGAACCTTCTCCAGCGACATGATCCGCCTGGCCGGCGGCAACGTCTTCCTGCTGCTGGTGCTGGGGGCGCTCGCCTGCTTCGTGCTCGGGATGGGGATGACGATGACGGCGGCCTACGTCTTCCTGGCCGTGGTCCTGGCCCCCGCGCTCATCCAGCAGGGCCTGAACGCCGTCGCCGTGCACCTCTTCATCATGTACTGGGCGATGCTGTCCTACATCACCCCGCCGGTGGCCATCGGCGCCTACGCGGCGGCCAGCATCGCCCACTGCGGCGCCATGCGCACCGGTTTCGAGGCCATGCGCTTCGGCGCCGTGAAGTACATTCTGCCGTTCTTCTTCGTCTACAACCCGTTGCTCGTCGCTCAGGACGCCACCGCGCTCGGCCTCCTCTGGGTGTTCCCCGGGGCGGCGCTCGGCGTCGGCTTGCTGTCCTACGGGCTCCAGGGGTACGCGCTCGGCATCGGGGCGCTCGCGGGGAACGCGGCCGGCCTGGCGGTACGGGTGCTCTTCGTCGTGTCCGGGTTGCTCCTGGCGGCGCCGGAGCCGATCACCGACCTGATCGGACTGGGCCTGGCCACACTGACGTACGGGGCGCTACTCGGCGTCGCCGCTGTCCGCTCCGCCGTCACCCCGCGCTCGCCGGTTCGGGCCGTCGCGGAACAGGGTCGCGGGTCAATCGCCTGAATGAAGAAGGAGGTTGAATCATGCAGCGAGCCCTCGTGGGATTGCTCTCGCTCGCCCTGGCGGCGGTGCTCCCGGGCCAGCCGGCGTTCGCTCAGCAGGGGACCATCACCTGGTGGGAGCACAGCAACCCGCCCCACAACACGTACTCGAAGGAGCTGGTGGCCGAGTGGAACAAGAAGAACCCGAACACGCAGGTCCAGTACGAGTTCTTCGCCATGACGCCGTACTTCAAGAAGCTGTCGGCCGCGCTCTCCACGAGGTCAGCGGCCGACATGTTCACGGTGATCGACACCCTGCTTCCCAGCTTCACCACGAAGGACGTCCTGGCGCCCATCCGGCCCGAGTGGCTGGGCTACCGGAACCTCGAGGACATGAAGAAGGCCTATCTGCCGGGCGCGCTGGACGGCTACATCCACGAGGGCCGGCTCTATGCCGTGCCCGTGGTCTCCTCCACCTTCAGCCTCTACCTCAATCGCAAGCACTTTCGCGAGGCCGGCCTGGACCCCGACAAGGACGCCCCCCGCACCTGGGAGGACATCGGGCGGGTCGGCCAGAAGCTCGTCAAGATGCAGGGCAGCACGATGGCCCGTGAGGGCTTCGACTTCGCCATGCATTCCTCGGCGTGGACGATGTGGTACATGGAAGGCCTCATCCGGCAGCACGGCGGCAGCATCCTCGATCGCGCCGGGCGGAAGTGCACGGCGAACGGGGAGGCTGGCGTCAAGGCCATGCAAGTACGGTCGATGTACGTCCACAAGTACAAGATCTCCGATCCCACGGTCAGCGTGGCCACGAACGCGCTGCCCGCCGATGACATGCCGAAGGGCCGCGTCTCCATGTTCATCACCCACGCCGGCAGCGTGGCGCAGTTCGGTCCCAAGATGATGGCCGACGTCAAGGTGGTGCCGTTCCCACAGGTGAACCCGCAGAAGCCCGTCAGCGTCGTCTACGGATTCGCGCTCGCCGTCAACCCTCACGTCCCCGAGGCCAAGCAGAAGGCGGTGCACGATCTGATCCGCCACGTCATCCGCGACCCGAAGCAGTGGTACGAAAAGACGTCCTATCCGTATCCGAGCGCGAACTTCCTGCAGCTGCCCGGCATGGAGGAAGCGCGGAAGACCCGATACCTCGACGTGTTCATCAACGATCTCTCCACGGGGAACTTCGTCACCCGGACGCCCTATTTCATCGAGATCAGCGACGCCATGCATCGGGCCATGGAGCGCGTGGTCCTCCGGAACGAGGACCCCAAGGCCTCCCTCGACCAGGCCTGCAAGGAGATCGACGCCGCGCTGGTCAAGCAGTAGCCGAACCGGCGGTATGGCCCGACAGCCGATTGCCCCCGCCCGGGCGCAGCCGTGGCCGCGATGGCGGACTGTTCTGCGACAGGCGGTGGCCTGGCGGCGGTTCTCGCTGCACACCCGCCTGGCCTGGGCGGGCTTTCTGTTCGTGTTCCCGGCGCTGCTGCACCTGATCGCCTTCAAGCTCTACCCGATGCTCGAGGCGTTCCGGCTGAGCTTCTACCAGTACGACCTCATGAGTCCGCCGGTCTTCCACGGCCTCGAGAACTACCGCGCCGTGTGGAACAACCCGCTCTTCCACCAATCCTTCTGGGTATCGTTCAAGTACATGTTCGGGGTGTCCATCCCCGAGTGGTTCCTGGCGCTGGCGCTGGCCCTGCTCCTGAATCGTCACCTGCCCGGGCGCGCGCTGATCCGGCTGGCCTACTTCTTCCCGATCGCGATGTCGCAGATCGTGGTCGCCCTGGTGTGGAAGTTCATGTACAACCCCCTCGGGGTGGTGAACACCCTGCTCGGCTACGTTGGCATCGGGCGCATCAACTGGCTCACGACCGAGGAGACGGCCCTGCCCGCGCTGATCCTCATCGGCATCTGGCGGGGCATCCCGCTCTTCGGGGTCATTTACCTGGCCGGGCTGCAGGCGATCCCCCGCGAGTACCACGAAGCGGCGCGCGTCGACGGCGCCGGAGCCTGGCAGAGCTTCCGGCACGTCACCATCCCGCTGCTCACTCCCACCATCCTGTTCGTGATGGTCATGTCGCTGCTGTCGGCGATGAAGGTCTTCCTCAATCCCCTGGTCATGACCGAGGGCGGCCCCAACGGGACCACCCGGGTGCTGCCGTACTTCATCTACGACACGGCGTTCGCGTACCACCGCATGGGGGAGGCCGCCGCCGCCTCCATGGTGCTGTTCGCTTTCGCGTTCGCGCTGACCCTGGTCCAGTTGCGCCTGCTGCGCCGCGGAGGGCTGGAATGAGCGACAAGGCGCTGCGGGTCTGGGGCGGGCGCCTGGTGACGCTGCTGACCATCGCCGGCATCGGGCTGACGCTCCTGCCCTATTTCTGGATGCTGTCGTCCTCGCTGAAGACGGGCAGCGAGGTCTTCGAGCTGCCGGTGCGCTGGCTGCCCCGGGAGCCCCAGTGGTCGAACTACCCGGACGCGCTCTCGCGGGGCGCCTTCGCCGTGTACTTCTTCAACAGCGCGGTCGTCGCGCTGGCCGTGATGGCGGGAAATTTACTGTTCTGCAGTCTGGCCGGCTACGGCCTCGCCAAGTTCCGGTTCCCCTATCGCGAGGTGTCGTTCCGCTTGATCCTGAGCACGCTCATGCTGCCCCTGGAGATCGTGCTGGTCCCCACGTTCCTGGTGGTCCGCGGGCTGGGCCTGGTGAACAGCTACGGCGGGCTCATCGTTCCGCTGGCCGTGGACGCCTTCGGAATCTTCCTCATGCGGCAGTACATCAAGGACCTGCCCGACTCCCTCATCGAGGCGGCCCGGCTCGACGGCTGCAGCGAACGCGGCATCTTCTGGCGCGTCATTCTGCCCAACTGCAAGCCCGCCCTGGGGGCCCTGGCCCTGCTGACCTTCCGGGACAACTGGGACCAGTTCCTGTGGCCCCTCATCGTCGCCTCCCGGGACACGCTCAAGACGTTCCCCCTCGGGCTGGCCCAGATGGAGGGCATCGATTCCGCCGCCTACCACGAAATCATGGCGATCGCGGTCATCGGCATGATCCCCACCGCGCTGATCTTCCTGTGCTTCCAGCGCGCCTTCGTCCGCGGCATCGCGTTCTCGGGGCTCAAGGAGTAGGCGCCGCGGGCGCACGGTCCCGGCGGACCTTTCCGGTACAATGACCTCAGGCGGACCATGCCGAGGAAAACGCTCGAGCCTCGCTTCTCCGTGGAGTTCCTGTCGGTCCTCGACGCCGACGGTAATCTCGACACGACGCTGGAGCCGGACATCGCGCCGGAGCGGCTGCAGGAGCTGTACCGCGCGATGCTGCTGGGCCGCCGGCTCGACGAGCGGATGGTGCGGCTGCAGCGGCAGGGCCGGATCGGCACGTTCGCGCCCATCAAGGGCCAGGAGGCCTCCCAGATGGGGAGCGTGTTCGCGCTCCGCCCCACGGACTGGATGGTGCCGTCCTTCCGGGAGACGGCGGCCATGGTGTGGCGCGGCTGGCCGATCGAGAAGCTCCTGCTGTTCTTCTCCGGGTACGTCGAAGGCGGACAGCCGGCGCCCGATCAGCACGACCTGCCCGTCACCATCCCGGTGGCGACCCAGCTGCCTCACGCGGTCGGCCTGGCGTATGCCGCCCAGTACCGGGGCGACGACGTGGTGGTCATGGCCTTCTTCGGCGACGGCGCCACGTCCGAGGGGGACTTCCACGAAGCTTTGAACTTCGCGGGCGTCTGGCACGTCCCCGTCGTCTTCGTGTGCCAGAACAACCAGTGGGCCATCTCGGTCCCCCTCAAGAAGCAGACGCACTCCCGCACGCTGGCCCAGAAGGCGCTGGCCTACGGGCTGCCCGGCATCCAGGTCGACGGCAACGACGTGCTCGCGGTGTACGCGGCCAGCCGGGAGGCGGTCGCCCGGGCTCGCGGCGGCGACGGGCCGACCCTGATCGAGTGCGTGACCTACCGCCTGGCCATGCACACGACGGCCGACGACCCCACCAAGTACCGCTCGGAGGAGGAGGTGCGGGAGTGGGAGCGGAAGGACCCGCTCACTCGCTTCGCCGAGCACCTCAAGAAGCGGAACCTGTTGCCGGAGGGGTTGGAGGCGGAAGTCGACGCCGAGATCACCGCGGCCGTCCAGCGCTTCGAGGCCGTCGGCCCCGCGGATCCGCTCAGCGTGTTCGGCCACGTCTACGCGGAGTTGCCCGCCCACCTCGCCGCCCAGCGCGACGATCTGGCCGCCTGGCTGCAGGCGGCGCGCGATCCGGGCCAGGCGGAACCCGAACCTCCCTCGCCTCCCATGCGGGGGCAGCGCAGGACGACCCGATGGCAAAGCTGAACATGGTCAAGGCGCTGAACCTGGCCTTGCTCCAGGAGATGGAGCGCGACGAGGACATCGTCGTCATCGGCGAGGACGTCGGCGTGGATGGCGGCGTGTTCCGCGTGACCGAGGATCTGCACCGCAAGTTCGGCAGCAAGCGCGTCATCGACAGCCCCCTGGCCGAGGCCGGTATCATCGGGGCCTCGGTGGGCATGGCCCTCTACGGCCTCAAGCCGGTGTGCGAGATCCAGTTCTCCGGGTTCGCCTTCCAGTGTTTCCACCAGATCGAGAACCACGCCGCCCGTTACCGGCTGCGCTCCCAGGGCCGGTTTCACTGCCAGATGGTGATCCGCATGCCCTACGGCGGCGGGGTGCGGGCGCTGGAGCATCACACGGAGTCCGAGGAGCAGTTCTATGCCCACATCCCCGGGCTCACGATCGTGGTGCCCTCTGGCCCGCGCAATGCCCGGGCCTTGCTCGTCAGCGCCATACGAGACCCCGACCCCGTCGTCTTCTTCGAGGCCAAGGCCCTCTACCATGCGGCCAAAGAAGACGTGCCCGACGAGATCGAGGCGCTGCCCCTGCGCCAGGCCCAGATCGTGCGCGAAGGGACGGACCTCACGCTCGTCGCCTACGGGGCGATGGTGCGGGTCGCCCGCGAGGCGGCGGACGTGCTGGCCGGGGAAGACGGCGCCCAGTGCGAGGTGATCGACCTCCTGACGATCTCGCCGCTCGACCGGCAGACCGTCGTCGCCTCCGTGCAGAAGACGGGCCGGGCGGTCATCGTGCACGAGGCCCCCCGGAGTTTCGGGCCTGGGGCCGAGATCGCCGCGTCCATCGTGGAGGGAGCCTTTCTGTCCCTGGAGGCGCCGATCCGCCGGGTGACGGCCTGGGACGTCTCGTTCGTGGGGTTCGCGCGCGAGCGGACCCACATTCCGGACGCCGGCCGCGTCGTGGCGGCCGTGCGCGAGACGCTCGCGTACTGACCTGGTGCGGCTGATCGCCGGGCTCGCGCTGGGCGCCCTGCTGCCGACCGGCGCCGCCGCCTTCGGCCAGGAGACGCCCGACCGCACTCTGCGGGTCGTCACCTTCAACATCTTCCACGGTGGGGCCGCCTCGGGGTTGACCGGCGATACCGCCTGGCTCGACGGCCGACTCGATCTGGCTGTCCGCGAGCTCCGGGCCCTCGACCCCGACGTCATCGCGCTCCAGGAAGCCTCGACCGGTCACGGCCGCAGCAACGTGGCCGCCAGCCTCGCCCGCGAGCTCGGGCTTCACCACGTCCACGCGCCGGCCACCTCCCGGGTCTTTCCGCTCGGATTGCTGAACCAGTTCGCGGTGTGGTTGATCGGTTTTGCCGAGGGACCCGCGGTCCTGAGCCGCTTCCCCATCGCGGGCTGGGAGGTTCACGATTTGCCCCGCTGCAGCCAGGCGCTGGACCCGCGCGTGCTCCTGCGCGCGGCGCTCGTGACTTCCTGGGGGAGCCTCGACGTCTACTCCACCCACACCACCCGCGATACCTGCCAGCATCGCCGGGTCGCCGAGCTGGTGGGGGCCCGGCGCAACGCGTTGCCGTCGGTGGTGATGGGCGACTTCAACGCGGTCCAGGGTGGCGAGGCCATCGCCGCGCTGGCCGGGGCCGGCTTCGTGGACGTGTTCAGCGCGGCCAATCCGGGAGCGGCGGGATGGACCGTCTGGCAGCGGATCGAGGTGCCGGAATCGACGGTGTACCGGCGCGTCGACTACGTGTTCGTGCTTCCGGGCACCGCGGTGAGCGTGCGGGTGCGGTCGAGCCGGGTGGTGCTCAACACGCCAGGCCGGCTCGGCAACGGCGCCGTCCTCTGGCCCTCCGACCACTACGGCGTGCTGGCCGACCTGGAGTTGCTCGAGCGTCGATGAGAATCGGGCGGGCGGACGGCCGCCGGCCGTCCGCCCGCGATGCACGAACGCTGCTCGTTATTTTTCCCGGGTCTTCGGCGTGGTGGCCGGGCTGGCGGCCGGCGTCCGCTCCCGGTGGCGGATCGCCCCACGCTCGTACCGCGGAGCGCGCTCCAGCACCGTGGAATCCATGGTGATGACGGGGTTGTCGCGGTCGCGGTCCCAGCTCATCTTCACGTCGGACCACGGCACCACGACTTTGGTCTCGCCGATGCCGGCGACGCCGCCCCGCCCGACGACGACGTGACTGACCTTGCCGTCCGTATCGACGATGAGCGCGTCGATCTCACCGACGTCCTTGCCATCGGCGCCCTTCACCTTCGCTCCGATCAGCTTGTTCGACTCCACCGCGTCGGCGGGCTTCTGCCAGGCCTGCCGCTGCGTGTCCCGCTGCATCTGCGTGTCGCGTCGCTCCCCAGGGGTCTGTTGCGCCGAGGCATCCAGCGCCAGGGGAACGGTCAGCGACGTGAGCAACAACGCCATTGCAAAGTTCTTCACAGTCTTGGCTCCTTTCGCCCGGCTGGGCATCCTTTCATAGAGCAAGGCGGGTGCCACCGGACTTGCAGCAAAGCCACCGGCGGCGTAGTTACAATGGGCGCGATGGCGCGCGCGTTCCGGCTGCCCGACCTGGGCGAAGGGCTCACCGAGGCCGAGATCATCAAGGTGCTGGTGCGTGAGGGCGAGGTCGTCCAGGAGGACTCGCCGCTGCTCGAGGTGGAGACGGACAAGGCGCAGGTCGAGATCCCGTCGCCAATGGGCGGACGGGTCGAGCGCGTCCACGTCCGATCGGGCCAGACCGTGAGAGTTGGGGACGTCCTCGTTACGTTCGCAGACACCGGCGGGGCGAGCGGGGACGGGGGCACCGCCCCTCAGCTCAATACAACATTCGCCCGG
>DASTFB010000122.1 GCA_035709005.1 Candidatus Methylomirabilota bacterium
GTGACGGCTCTCGCCCGGCGCCAGCGGCGCGAGCTGCCGCACCGGGTCGCCGTCCAGCGATTCCACCTTCACCACGCGGGCGCCGCCCTCGGCCAGGAGCTGGGCGCACCACGGCGCCGCGATGAACTGGCCGAACTCCACCACCCGGATGCCGTGGAAGGGACGCATGCCGCGCCCGGGCGAGGTTAGCGCGCCACGACCCTGGGCACGACCTCCTTGCCCAGCCAGGCCAGCTGCTCGAGCATGACGTCGCGCGGCGTGCCCATGCTGTTGCTCAGGTGCACGTGCTGCAGCCCGGGGAATCGCTCCTCGAGCGAGCGCAGGTGCGCCACCAGCGCCTCGGGCGGGCCGGCGAACCAGGCGCCCACCTTCATGTAGTCCTCGACGGTGGGCACGCCCGCGGCCGCCCAGCCGCCGCGCCGGGTGGACGCCTCCAGCTGAGCGGGCGTGATCCCGGGCACGAACCCGAGCGGCCCGAACATCTTGACGTGCTCCTCGTACCACGGGGTGATCTCGCGGACGGCGCGCTCCCGCGAGTCGGCCAGGTGGTAGAAGATTCCGAGGCTGAGGTTCTCGCCGAGGGCCCAGTCCAGGCCGGCGCGCTCGGCGGCCTCGCGGTAGGCGTGGATCGAGCGCTCGGCCATGGTGGCCGCGCCGCCTCCGATGAGGCCCTTGATGCGGTGCTTGATCATGAAGTCGAGCCCGCGGGCGCCCGCGCTCACGATGGGCTGCCAGCACTCGACGGGCTGGCGGAGCGGGCGCGGGACCAGCGTGATCTCCTTCAGCTCGTACCCGCGGTAGGGGACGGCGGGCGGCAGCGTGTAGTGGCGGCCCCGATGCGCGAACGACTCCGAGTGGAACGCCTTCATGATGATCTCGACCTGCTCCTCGAAGAGCGCCCGGTTGGCGTCGGCATCGAGCATGGGCGCGCCGAACGTCTCCACCTCGCGCGTGTGGTAGCCGCGGCCGACGCCGAAGATCACTCGGCCGTCGGTCATGATGTCGGCCATGGCATAGTCCTCGGCCAGCCGGATGGGATGCCACATGGGCAGGATGTTGAAGGCACAGCCGAACTTCAGTCGGCGGGTCTGGGTGGCGAGCCAGGTGGAGAACAGAATCAGATTCGGCACCACCTCGTAGCCCTCTCGCTGGAAGTGGTGCTCGGCCGTCCACAGGCAGTAGAAGCCGAGGTCGTCCATGGTGCGGGCGATGTCCCGGGCCGTGAAGTACACCTCGGCGAATCGTTCGTTCGGGTAACGGCGTTCATCGGCCGGTGTGCCGTTCTTGCCGATGTTGTCGAGCTCGATCTGACCGACGTAGAGCACCGAGAACTTGGTGATCACTTTGCCCTCCAGCCCCCATCGACGACGAGGGTATGCCCCGTGATGTAGGCGGCCTCCTCCGAGGCCAGGAAGCACACGGCGGCGGCGATGTCCTCCACCGTCCCCCGGCGGCCTGCGGGCACCACCGCTCGAATCTGCTCTTCGCTGACGGCGATACCCCGGCCGCTCATGTCGGGCACGCCGGGACCGAGGAGTTGCTGGGAATGCTGCCGGAGCCCCGTCAGGATCGGTCCCGGGCAGACCGCGTTGACCGTGATGCCGCGAGCCGAATAGGTCACGGCCATCTGTCGCGTCAGCCCCACCACTCCGTGCTTGGCCGCCACGTAGGCGGCGCCGCCACCCGTGCCGTTGAGCCCGGCCACCGAGGCCATGTTGACGATCCGACCGCGGCCACGCGGCAGCATTTCGCGCAGTGCGCGCTTGCAGCCGAAAAAGACGCCGGTGAGGTCGATGTCGAGCACCCGGCGCCACACCGCTTCGTCGGTCTCGTCCACGTTGAAGTAGCCGTCCAGGATGCCGGCGTTGTTGACCATGATCTCCAGGGGGCCCAGCGCGGCGACAGCGCCGTCCACCGCGCGGTCCAGGTCGGCAGCCCGGCTCACGTCGGCCTGGAAGGCGACGGCGCGGCCACCGGCCTTGGTGATCACGTTGGCGGTCTCGCGGGCGGCGGCCTCCTGGACGTCGACCGCCGCCACCGCCGCGCCCCGGGCGGCCAGCAACTGGGCGGTGGCCCGACCGATTCCCGAGCCGGCGCCGGTCACCACCGCCGTCCCACTGTGGATCGTGCTCATGTCAGGAACTCCTTCATCGCGGTCGCCGCGGCGTCCGGGGACTCGTGAACGAGCATGTGACCGCCCGGCAGCAGCTTCACCGCCGCGCCCTTGATGCGGCACTGCCACTCGTCGGCGTAGCTGACCGGGTTCACCTGATCCGCGTCCCCCCAGAGCAGGAGCGTTGGGGCCTCGATGCGATGCAGCCGCTTCCGCAGTCCTTTGTCCGGAATGGGCCAGACGAATTTCGCGATGGCCGCCCGGCGAGCGATCGACTCGATCTGGGCGGCGACCTTCTGGGTTTCGTCCACGGGCTGGGCGGCCCACTGCTGCGCTGCCTCCGACGTCGGATCGCGCCACAGCAGGCGGCTGAGCTCGTCGGGAGGCAGGATGAGGATGTCGGCGGACGGCGCGTCGTCACGCCAGAGGCCCAGCGGCGCGACGAGCACGAGCCGGTCCACCCGCTCGGGGAACAGCGCCGCCAGCTCCGCCGCCACCATGCCTCCGAAGAAATGTCCGGCCAGGTGGGCGCGGGCGATCCCCAGCGCATCCAGCAGCTCCTCGTAGGCCAGGGTCAGGTCCAGCACGTCGTCCAGCGTCTCCACCCCTCGGGAGCCTCCCACGCCGGGATGCTGCGGGGCCGTGACCGCGCAATGCTCGGCCAGCCGATCGAGGACGGCGGGCCAGGGGCCCGGCTCGTGCATGGAGTGAAAGTACACCAGGGGGACGCCCCGGCCGGCGGCGAGCACCTGGAAGCTGAGCGCCCCACCCCGAAGCTGGATCACCCGATCGTCCATCATCGCTGCGGCAGGCATCCCGAAGGCCACCAGCGGTCCTTGTGCCCTGGCCAGAGCTCCCGAACCGACGGCATGATCTCCCGGGCGAACAGGGCCGTGTTGTGCAGGGCGAGCTCCCTGGGCATGCTGCCGATCTGGAGCAGGACCATGAGATGCCCTACGCGCAGCGTGCGGACGCATTCGGCAAGCTGCTGGCGCACCGTGGCCGGGCTACCGGCGATGACGTAGCCGGATTCCAGATACTTGCCCCAGTCGAGCGACTGGCGGATCTTCCGGGCCAGCGAGCCCACCTGGGGTCGGATGCCCGCCTCCAGCGTCTTCATCGTGCGGTAGCCGGGCGCCTCGGCGAAGCCCTCCCAGACGTTCAGGCACTTCCGGTAGAAGTAGTCCACGTGCGTGGAATAGAGCCGCTCGGCCTCGGCATCGGTGTCGGCCACGCAGACCAGCTGCAGGAAGCCGGCCCGGTAGGGGTTGTCGTCGGCCCCCAGCCGGGCCACCGTTTCCCAGAAGCCGTCGAGGGTGGCCTTGCCGCGCTTGTAGCCGTAGTAGGAGAGATTGCAGTAGACGTAGTCGAGCCGCGCCGTCCACTCCCACGTCTCCACGCTGCCGCCGCCGGGGATCCACACCGGCGGGTGCGGCTTCTGCAGCGGCTGGGGCCAGATGTTCACGTAGCGCAGCTGCGTGTACTTGCCGTTGAAGGTGAACACCTCGGGGCGGGTCCAGGCCTGCATGACGAGGTCGTGGGCCTCGTAGTAGCGCTCGCGCAACGTGGCCGGGTTGATCCCGTAGGCGAAGTTCATGTCCATCGAGGTGCCGACGGGAAAGCCGGCGACCAGCCGCCCCCGGCTCAGCACGTCCAGCATGGCGAACTCCTCGGCGACGCGGAGGGGCGGGTTGTAGGCGGCCAGGCTGTTGCCGAGCACGACGAGGGCGGCCCGTGAGGTCCGCCGGGCCAGGGCGGCGGCCATGAGGTTCGGCGAGGGCATGAGCCCGTAGGCGTTGTTGTGGTGCTCGTTGACGCAGACGCCGTCGAAGCCCGCCCGGTCGGCGTACTCCAGCTCGTCCAGGTACTCGTGATAGAGCCCGCTGGTCTTTTCGGGATCGAAGAGGCTGTGGGGCACGTCCACCCAGACGGAGCGGTAGCGCTCCTCGAAATCCTCGGGCAGGAACCGGTACGGCATGAGATGGAAGAAACAGATTTTCATCGGCCCGTTCGGGTGAGGCCGATCATATCACCGGTCTACGGGACGGTGGGGTAGCCGCAATCGCGGAAATCCCGGTCGAACGAAAAGGCCTCGCGCAGGCCCAACCGCTCCATCAACTCGAAACTCGCGCAATCGGTCAGGCTGAGGCGCTTGTCGCGAAACCGCCCCATCTTGTCGATGGCCCCACGCAGGAGCCCGGTGTCGGCGAACAGGACCTCGTAGCGATGGCTCTCGAGCAGGCTCAGCGTTACCGACGCCGCGCGCTCAGCGCCGGCGAGCGCGCGGAGCCGTGTCGCGATTTCGGCCAGGATCAACTCGGTCAGGACGTACCTTGCCCGAGGATGCTGCCGGGCGAACTCCAGCGCCCTGGCGTGGTTGGCGTCGTCGCGGACGTAGAGCGCCAGAAGCGCGCTCGTGTCGGCCAGGACCTTCACCCTCGCTCTCCTTGACCCACCCGTACAGGTAATGGTCGTGGTTGACTGATTCGTCCCCGCCGGAAACATCCACGCATCCGATGAAAGCGTCGGCGGGATCGTCGCCGAGGGGCAGGTGCGCAGATTCATCTCCGCGGCCCAGATAGCGGTCCACCGCCTCCCGGACGATGAGCGCCACAGGCACGCCGCGGCGGCTCGCATGGTAGCGGAGATCCCGGTAGCTAGCCTCGTCGAAGCGAAGGTTTGTCGTCACGTACCGAGCCATGCCGGTATCACGGTATCGCGATATTGCCGAGGGGTCAAGGAAGCTATGCCCGCACGAGGTCAGTAGTCGCGGGGGTCGAGGGCGTCGCGCAGGCCGTCGCCGGCCAGGTTGAACGACAGGGCCAGCGAGAAGATCGCCACCCCCGGCCAGAGGGCCATCCAGGGGGCGGATTCGAGGAACTGCTGCGCGGTGTTGAGCATGGTGCCCCAGCTGGGTGCCGGCGGCTGGACGCCGAGCCCGAGGAAGGACAGGATGGCCTCGGCGATGATGGCGGTGGGGATGGACACCGTGGCCTGCACGAGGATCGCGCTGAGGATGTTGGGGATGATGTGCAGCCCCATCAGGCGGACGTCCCCCGCCCCCAGCGCCCGCGCCCCCTGCACGTAGTCCTCCTCGCGCACGGACAGCACGAGGCCGCGCGTGAGCCGGATGTAGGTCGGCGTTGCGCCCAGCGCGATGGCCAGGGTCGCGTTGGTCAGCGAGGGGCCCAGGATCGTGACCAGGCCGATGGCCAGGATCAGGAAGGGAAACGACAGCCAGGCATCGGTCAACCGCATGATGAGCTGGTCGAGGGCGCCCCGGTAGAAGCCCGACACGAGCCCCACGGGGACCCCGGCGAGAATGGCCAGCAGGATCGAGAAGACCCCCGCCTGCATGGAGATGCGCGCCCCCCACACCACCCGCGAGAAGGTGTCCCGCCCCAGATCGTCGGTGCCGAAGAAGTGAGCCAGGGACGGCGGCTTGCGGATCTGGCTCCAGTTCGACTGCACGGGGTCAGTGGTGGCGATCCAGGGCGCGCCCAGGGCCATCGCCGTGAACAACAGCACGATCACGGCGCCGGCCACCGAGACCGGCCGGCGTCGGAGGCGCCGCCAGGCTCGGCGCAGAGGGCCTGCGGGCGCCAGGTCCGTCGTTCGTGGCAGATCCAGGGCCGCCGTGGTCACCGGGCCCTCAGCGCTCACCGGCGCTCCTCACGCGAATCCGTGGATTCAGGAGCGAGTACGAGACATCGACGAACAGGTTGATGACGACGTACGCGCTGGCCGAGATCAGCACCACTCCCTGCACCAGCGGATAGTCCCGCGTGAAGACCGCCTCGACGATGAGGCGACCGAACCCGGGCACGACGAAGATCTGCTCGGTGACGACCGCGCCGCCCATGAGCGCGCCCATCTGCAGACCCAGGATGGTGACGACCGGAAGCAGGGCGTTGCGGATGGCGTGGCGGAAGACCACCCCATGCTGAGCCAGCCCCTTGGCGCGGGCCGTGCGGATGTAGTCGGCGCTCAACACCTCGATCATCGCGTTGCGGGTCTGGCGCATGAGGACGGCGGCGAGGGAGGTCCCCAGGACCACCGCGGGCATGATCATTCGCTGCAGGTTGGCCGCCAGGTCCTCCCACCACGGGACGAAGCCGGAGGCGGGCAGCCAGCCCAGGCGCACCGACAGGAGCAGAATCAGCATGATGCCGAGCCAGAAGTTGGGTACCGACACGCCACCCAGCGACAACGCGCTGGCCAGCATGTCCCAGGCGCTGTTCCGGCGCACGGCGGCGAAGACGCCGGCCGGGATGGCGATGCTCACGGCTACCAGGATGGCCAGGCCGGTCAGCTCGATGGTGATGGGAAGCTTCTGGGCGATCGTCGCGGCTACCGACTCGCGCGTGCGAATCGACTCGCCCAGATCCCCCTGCACCGCCAGCCCGATCCAGCGCAGGTACTGAACGGGCAGCGGGTCGTCCAGGCCGTACTTTTCCCGGATTTCCTCCAGCCCGGCCTCGTCGGCCTCGGTGCCGGCCATCACCCGGGCCGGGTCACCGGGGATGGCCCGGACCCCGGCGAACACGATCAGGCTGATCACGAACAGGGTGACGACCGAGATGAAGGCCCGGCGGACCAGCACCTGCAGCACCGCGGCCCTACCGGCCCGTCGTCACCCCGTCCGCAGTGTCACTCCCAGGACGTCCCCTTGATTCGAATGAGGCCGTCGGGCACGGGCTGGTAGCCCTTGAGGTTCTTGGCGTACGCCAGGAGGTAGTTGGGGTGGTAGATGTACACGATGTTCCGCCGGGCGGTGAACATGTCGATCGCCTCGCGGTACAGGGCCCGCCGCTGATCGACGTCGCTCACCTCACGCGCCTTGTTCAGCAGCGCGTCGACCCTCTCGTCGCAGGCGTGGGTGGCGTTCAGGGCCCCCTTGCACGTCTGGTTGTGGTGAATGTTGCCGTCGGGATCCACCCGACCGCTCCAGCCGATGAGGAAGGCCTGAAACTTGCCGTCGTCGCTGTCCTTCAGGGCGGAGGCGAACTCTTGCGGCCGTAGCGAGATGTTGAAGCCGGCCTCGCGGGCCATCTGCTGGACGATCTCCCCCACCCGGCGCTCGCGGGGGTTGTTCACGATCACCATCTCGAAGGAATAGCCATTGGGCAGCCCCGCCTCGGCCAGGAGCTTCTTGGCCCGGGCCACGTCGCGCGCCGGACACTTGCGGCTCTTGTCGAAGAAGACGCTGATGGGCGGGATGGGAGTGCAGCCGGGCGTGAAGAGGCCGTCCCAGGCCACCTGGTTGAGCGCCTCCCGGTCGATCGAGAGATCGAAGGCTTCGCGCACGCGGGGATCGTTGCCCAGCGGGGTCCCCAGGTCGCCGGGCGGCTGTGTCTTGCCGGTCTTGTTCCGGAGGTTGATGGTGACGCCCTGGTAGCCGAGCCCGGTGACGTTCGAGACCTGGAACCGTCCTTCCTTTTTGAGCGCAGTGGCATCCGTCGGCGTGACCTGGTGCATGACGTCGACGTCGCCTGATTTCAGGTTGGCCAGGCGGACGTTGTCGTCGGGCATGATGCGGAACACGATGCGCTCGAACTTCGCCTGACCGGGGTCGAAGTAGTGAGACGACCGCTCCACCACGATCCGGTCCTGCGCCACCCGCTCCACGAACTGCCAGGGCCCCACGCAGACGGGCGCGGTCCCGAACTTGTCCCCGAGCTTCTTGACCGCCGCCGGCGACACGGGCATCCCCGCGCGGTCGGTGAGCTGGGCCAGCAGCGGCGAGAACGGCGCCTTCAGCTTCAGGCGCACGGTGAGGCGGTCGGCCACCTCCACGGCGGCCACGGGGGCGAGCTCGCTGCGGCGGTTGGAGCCCTTCATCTCACGGTGCCGGTCCAGGGAGAACTTAACGCTGTCCGCGTCCATCGGGGTGCCGTCGTTGAACTTGACGTTGGGCCGCAGCTTGATGGTGACCGTGCGGCCGGCGTCGCTGATCTGGGGCAGCTCGGCGGCGAGCTGCGGATGGATGCGCAGTTGTGCGTCGATCTCGTAGAGCTTCTCGCACATCTGGGAGAAGATGATCCGCCCCACGTACGTGCGACCCAGCGTGGGATCCAGGATGTCGGGATCCTGGTTGAGGGCGACGACCAGCGTCTTCTTCTGGGCGGCCGCCGGAGCGGCGAGCAGCACGATCAATCCGATGGCAAGCAGGGCAATCTTTCTCATGGAAGGCCTCCAGCTGCAGCCCGGTCAGACTCGTGGGCGAGATCATAAACACCGCTACCGGGAGCCGCAAGCGTCGTCAGCCGATGATCTCGACCGCTTCGGAAGACCCCGGGCACAGCTCTCCAGCGTGAGGGGAAAGCCCGCGCGTGGCTCTTGACTGCTCAGGGCGACGGCGAGGACGGTGCCGGACCGCCCATTGAACACGTCGCGGCTCAGGACCAGCACCGGCCGGAGCCCGGCCTGCTCCCGGCGGCGGGTCGGGTTGAGGTCGGCCCAGCGGATCTCGCCCCTCAGTATCCAGGCCACGAGTCGGAGTCGGCACGGGCCCTCCTTGGGTAGGATGAATTATCCTACCAATGGCCCTGCGCCGGCTTGCCTTGACCCCCTGAGGCTCCGCCGGCTAGGCTCCGGGCACTGGAGGTGCGATGGCGCGTTCCCGCAGCGGGCTGGCCGACTTGCTGACCGAGATCGCGC
>DASTFB010000123.1 GCA_035709005.1 Candidatus Methylomirabilota bacterium
CGATGCGTATTTAGCGAGGTTTTCCTCTGAGATCGAGGTGTCAGATAGGGTGCAAATTGGATGGTTGCAGATACTCGAGTTTCGTAATCATCGCACCCTCAGCTGGAGCCCCTCGCCGAAGCTGAACCTCCTCACGGGCGCCAACGCCCAGGGCAAGACGAGCCTTCTCGAAGCGCTCGGCTTCCTCGTCACCGGGCGGTCATTCCGCACGGGACGGCTGGCCGAGATACCCACCTGGGGTATCGAGCGAACGACCGTGGCGGGCGAGTTGCGCCGGGCCGATGGCGCGCACACGGTGCGGCGCGCGCTCGAGCGGCAGCCGAACGGGGCCTGGCAGACGACGGGTGATGGCTGCTCGTGGGCGCGTGCCGTCCCCTTCAGCTGGGCCGACCTCGAAATCCTCCACGGATCGCCGGCGGTGCGCCGCAACTTCCTGGATGGCTTCGCCGCCCGCCTCTACGCCAGCCACCGGGCGGCACTGACCCGCTATCGTCAGATCCTGGGACGGCGCAACGTACTCCTGCAGCGGGGGTCCCTGGCCGGCGTGGGCGCCCGGCTGGCGCCGTGGGACGAGCAGCTCGTCACGGTCGGCCTGGAGCTGATGGGCCGGCGGTGCCGCGCGGTGGCCGCGCTGCAGACCGAGATCGCCCGGATCTATCCGGCGCTGGCCGGTGGGCCGGCCAAGGTCGAGATTCGCTATCGAGCCTCACTGGGCGAGGCGACGGAGCCGGCGGCCTTCCTGGCCGCCCTGGAGCGCGGTCGAGCGGTGGAGGTGCGGCGCGGGCAGACGCTGGTCGGGCCGCATCGCGACGACCTCGCCATCGAGCTGGACGGCGTAGACGCCCGAGCCTTCGGTTCGCGCGGCCAGCAGCGGCTGCTGGCGCTGGCCTTGCGCCTGGCCGAGGTGCTTCCCATCACCGAGGCGACCGGGACGACCCCGGTGCTCCTCCTGGACGACGCGCTCTCCGAGCTGGACGCCGGCGTCCGGAACAACGTCTTGCGCGAGATCGAGCACAGCGACCAGGTATTCCTGACCTCGCCCGAACCGCTCACGGCCCTCGGCGGTGCCCGCTGGGTCGTGAGGGAAGGCGAGGTGGCCGCGGCATGACGGACGAAACCTACACGGCGAGCGACATCAAGATCCTGGAAGGGCTGGAGGCTGTCCGCAAGCGTCCGGCCATGTACATCGGCGACACGGGGCTCTACGGCCTGCACCACCTCGTGTACGAGGTCGTCGACAACTCCGTGGACGAGGCGCTGGCCGGCCATTGCGACAGTATCAAGGTCATCCTGCACTCCGACGGCTCCTGCTCGGTGGGGGACAACGGGCGAGGCATCCCGGTGGACATCCACAAGGAGACCGGCCGGCCGGCGGCCGAGGTCGTGCTGACCACGCTCCACGCGGGCGGCAAGTTCGAGCACTCCGCCTACAAGGTCTCCGGGGGCTTGCACGGGGTCGGCGTGTCCGTGGTCAACGCGCTCAGCGAGTGGCTCGACGTCGAGATCCGCCGCGCGGGCCGGGAGTGGACGCAGCGGTTCGAGAAGGGCGGCGTGCCGACGGGCCCCTTGACGGCCGGGGCGGCCACCAAGAAGACCGGCACGATCATCCGCTTCAAGCCCGACGCCACCATCTTCGAGGAGACGACGTTCTCCTTCGATACGCTCTCCAATCGCCTGCGCGAGATGGCGTTCCTCACCAAAGGGCTCAAGATCGTCATCGAGGACGAGCGCGACGGGCGTAGCCACACGTTCCTCTACAAGGGCGGCATCGTGGAGTTCGTCAAGCACCTCAACCAGAACAAGACGCCCATCCATCCCAAAGTGCTCTACTTCGAGGGCAGGAAGGGCGACGTCGAGATCGAGGTGGCACTGCAGTACAACGACGGCTACCAGGAGGCCGTGTTCTCGTTCGCCAACAACATCAACACCCGCGAAGGCGGCACGCACCTCACCGGGTTTCGGGCGGCACTGACCAGCCGGCTGGCCACCTATGCCGAGGCCAACGGCTACCTCAAGGGCTTCAAGGGGGGCATCACCGGCGACGACGTCCGCGAGGGCCTCACCGCGGTGGTCTCCGTGCGTCTGCCCGAGCCGCAGTTCGAGGGGCAGACGAAGGGCAAGCTCGGCAACACCGACGTCAAGGGGCTCGTGCAGCAGATCGTGAACGACAGGCTGAACGAGGCCTTCGAGGAAGACCCCACGACGGCGCGGAAGATCGTGGACAAGTGCGTGCGGGCGGCCCAGGCCCGCGAAGCCGCACGCAAGGCCCGGGAGCTGACCCGCAAGAAGGGCGTCGACGACGAGGGCCTCTCGGCCAAGCTCGCCGATTGTTCGGAGCGCGAGCCGCAGTACCGGGAACTGTTCATCGTGGAGGGCGACTCGGCCGGCGGCTCGGCCAAGCAGGGGCGGGATCGCCGGACGCAGGCCGTGCTGCCGTTGCGGGGAAAGATCATCAACGCCGAGAAGGCTCGCTACGACAAGGTGCTCTCCCACAACGAGATCCGGCTGCTCATCTCGGCGCTGGGCACCGGGATCGGCCCCGACGAGTTCGACGTGGCCAAGCTCCGCTATCACAAGGTCATCTTGATGACCGACGCCGACGTGGACGGGGCCCACATCCGGACGCTGCTGCTCACGTTCTTCTTCCGCCACATGGTCCCGGTGATCGAGGCCGGGTACCTCTACATCGCCCAGCCGCCCCTCTTCAAGGTCAAGAAGGGCAAGGTCGAGAAGTATCTGATGTCGGACCGGGAGTTCGAGGACTTCTTCCTGGCCGCCTGGGTGGAGGCCGCCAGCGTCAAGGTGCCGGGCAGCAAGCAGCCGCTGAGCGGCGAGCCGCTCCTGGAGCTGCTCCGCGCGGCCTCGGAGTTCCAGGCCCTGTTCGGGAAGCTCACCAGGCGGGGCGTGCCGGCCCCGATCCTCAAAGAGCTGCTCCGGGAGAAGTTCCGGGGCACCAAGCGGGGCATGGGCCATGCCGAGATCGGCGAGGCCTTCCGCCGGGCGGCCGCCGCCGTGAACGGCTTCACGATCGACGTCCAGCCCGGCGACAACGGCGACGCGCACACGGTGACGATCGCGGGGCCGCCGACGGTGTCGTTCAGCACCGAGCTCTTCCGGTCCGCCGACTACGCGACGCTCCTCGAGCTGTGGGAGAAGGTGGGGGCGATCGACAAAGGGCCCGCCATCCTGCTCGAGGGCGACAAGGAGCGGCCGGTCACGGGCGTGGCCGAATTCTTGCGACTGGCCCTCGAGCTGAGCCGGGCCGGCGCGAGCTTCCAGCGCTACAAGGGGCTCGGGGAGATGAATCCCGAGCAGCTCTGGGAGACCACGATGAACCCCGAGACCCGCACGCTGCTCCGTGTGACGATGGAGGATGCGGTCGGGGCCGACGAGATGTTCACCGTCCTCATGGGGGATGCCGTCGAGCCCCGACGCGACTTCATCGAGAAACACGCCCTCGACGTCGCCAACCTCGACATCTGAGCATGACAGCGAGGAGAGCGGGCGTACGGAGCCCCGGCCGCCGAGAGCAGCCCACCCTCGGTCCAAGCCGGGCTCGCGGCCCCCGCTACAAATAAATGCCCAACGAGCGACAGGTCCCCGTCCCCATCGAAGAGGAGATGCGGAAGTCCTATCTGGATTACGCGATGTCCGTCATCGTGGGGCGGGCGCTGCCGGACATCCGCGACGGCCTCAAGCCCGTCCACCGCCGCGTCCTCTTCGCGATGGAGGAGCTGGGGCTGGCCTGGAACCGGCCGTACAAGAAGGCCGCCCGCGTGGTCGGCGAGGTGCTCGGCAAGTACCACCCTCACGGCGACGCCCCCGTGTACGAGGCGCTCGTGCGCATGGTCCAGGAGTTCTCCCTGCGCTACCCCCTGGTCGATGGCCAGGGCAACTTCGGCTCCGTCGACGGCGACCCCCCGGCGGCCATGCGCTACACGGAAGCCCGCCTGGCCAAGATCGCGCACGAGATGCTCGCCGACATCGACAAGGAGACGGTGGACTTCGTCCCCAACTTCGACGAGTCGCTCCAGGAGCCGCTGGTCCTGCCCACGCGGGTGCCCAATCTCCTCATCAACGGATCGGCCGGGATCGCGGTGGGCATGGCCACCAACATTCCGCCCCACAACCTCTCCGAGGTCATCGACGCCCTGGTTCTCCTCATCGAGAACCCGAACGCCCCGCTCGAGCAGGTGATGAAGATCATCACGGGCCCGGACTTCCCGACGCGCGGCTACATCTACGGCACGAACGGGATCCGGGAGGCCTACACCACCGGACGGGGCACGATCACCCTGCGGGCCAAGGCCCACGCCGAGAAGCTGCGGGGCGGCCGCGAGGCCATCATCATCACCGAGCTGCCGTACCAGGTGAACAAGGCCAGCCTCATCGAGAAGATCTCCGAGCTGAGTCGCGACAAGAAGATCGACGGCCTGTCGGAGATCCGCGACGAGTCGAACCGGGAGGGGATCCGGGTCGTGCTGGAGCTGTCACGCGGGGAAATCCCCCAGATCGCGCTGAACCAGCTCTACAAGCACACCCAGATGCAGACGAGCTTCGGCATCATCATGCTGGCCCTCGTCGATCGCCGGCCCCAGGTCGTGAACCTCAAGGAGATGCTGGAGGCCTTCGTCCGCTTCCGGCGCGAGATCGTCACCCGGCGCACCCGGTTCGACCTGGCCCGGGCCGAGGAGAAGGCCCACGTGCTGGCCGGCCTGCGCAAGGCGGTCGAGCACCTGGACATGGTGATCCGGCTGATCCGCCAGGCCGAGAGCCCGGAGGCCGCCAAAGAGGCGTTGATGACCCGCCTCGAGCTGAGCGAGATCCAGGCCAAGGCCATCCTGGACATGCGGCTGCAGCGCTTGACCCAGCTCGAGCGCCACAAGGTGGTCGAGGAGCACGCGCAGACGCTGGCCCTCATCGAGGAGCTCAAGGGCATCCTGGCCTCCGACGCCAAGCTGATGGCGATCATCAAGCAGGAGCTGCTGGCTCTCAAGGAGGAGTACGGGGACGAGCGGCGCACGGAGATCCTGACCGAGACCACCGAGCTCACCATCGAGGACCTGCTGGCCGACGAGGAGATGGTCGTCACCATCACGCGCTCGGGGTACATCAAGCGCACGCACGTCGAGTCCTACCGGAGCCAGCGGCGGGGCGGCAAGGGCGTGACCGGGATGGAGACGAAGGAAGAGGACATCGTGGCAGACCTCTTCGTGGCCTCCACCCATGCCTTCCTGCTCTTCTTCACCAACCTGGGCAAGGTCCACTGGCTCAAGGTCCACGAGATCCCCGAGGGCGGCCGTCAGGCCAAGGGCAAGGCCATGGTGAACCTGCTCTCGCTGGGCGAAGGCGAGCGGGTGGCCACTTGCGTGCCGGTGCGCGACTTCGCGGCCGGGGGTCACATCCTGTTCGTCACCAAGCAGGGCAAGGTGAAGAAGACCGAGCTGGAGGCCTACTCGCACCCGCGGGCCGGAGGCATCCAGGCCATCGGCCTCGAGGACGGCGACGAGGTGATCGCGGCCCGCCGCACCGACGGGCAGCGCGAGGTGATGGTGGCCACCAAGCTGGGCATGACCATCAGGTTCGCCGAAGACGAGGTGCGGCCCATGGGGCGCGGCGCCTCCGGCGTGCGCGGCGTCGAGCTCGAGGAGGGCGACGAGGTCATCACGACCGACGTGGTGCAGGAGGGCGTCACCATCCTCACCGTCACCGAGCGTGGCTTCGGCAAGCGCACCCCGCTGGAGGAGTATCGACTGCAGGGCCGCGCCGGCAAGGGGATCATCGACATCAAGACGGGCGGCCGCAACGGCAACGTCGTCGGCATGTTGCAGGTCCGTGACGAGGACGATCTGCTCGTCGTCACCACCAAGGGCAAGATCATCCGTATGCACGCCGCCGACATCTCCTCCCAGGGGCGCAACACGTGGGGCGTGCGGATCATCGACCTGGAGCCGGACGACCGGGTCGGCTCGATCGCCCGCGTGGAGGCCGAGCAGACCTCCGAAGCCCAGTAGTAGCCGGATGCTCGACGTCCGCCTCGTCCGCGAGCAGCCCGAGGCCGTCGAGCGAGGACTGGCGGCGCGGGGTGAATCACCTGCCGTCGTGAAGGACCTGCTCGCGCTCGACGCCGATCGGCGGCGGCTGGTCCGCGAGGCCGAGGAGCTCAAGGCCGAGCGCAATCGCGTCTCCGAGGCCATCGGCCAGGCCCGGCGGCGGGGTGAGGATGCCCGGGCCGAACAGGCCCGGATGCGCGAGGCGGGCGAGCGCATCAAGGCCCTGGACGCCGAGGTGGCGGCCCGCGAGAGCGCCATCGAGCGTCTGCTGCTGCAACTGCCCAACCTGCCGCAGCCCTCCGTGCCGCCGGGCCTCACCGAGGACCAGAACGTCGAGGTCCGCCGCTGGGGCACCCCGCGCTCGTTCGGGTTCGCGCCGCGCCCGCACGAGGAGATCGGCGAGCGCCTGGGGCTGCTCGATTTCGCGCGGGCGGCCCGGCTCGCCAAATCGCGGTTCACGGTGCTGTGGGCCGGGGGGGCCCGGCTGGAGCGAGCCCTGACGCAGTTCATGCTCGATCTGCAGACGCGCGAGCACGGCTACACCGAGGTGTGGACGCCGCACCTGGTGAACAGCGAGACGATGCTGGGCACCGGCCAGCTACCGAAGTTCGAGGACCAGCTCTTCAAGACCCAGGAGCCGGACGAGAACCGCACGCTCTATCTCATTCCCACGGCCGAGGTCCCGCTGACGGCGCTGCACCGCGGCGAGATCCTGCCCGAGGCGACCCTGCCCCGGCGATACGTGGCCTTCACCCCCTGCTACCGCCGGGAGGCCGGCACGTACGGCAAGGACATGAAGGGCATGATCCGGCAGCATCAGTTCGACAAGGTCGAGCTGGTGAAGATCACCACGCCGGCTCAGTCCGCCGAGGAGCTGGAGTCCATGGTGCGACACGCCGAGACGGTGCTGCAGCGGCTGGAGCTGCCCTATCGGGTGGTCGAGCACTGCGCCGGCGACATGGGGTTTGCCGCGGCCAAGAGCTACGACCTGGAGGTGTGGCTCCCCGGGCAGGGGCGGTATCGCGAGATTTCCTCGTGCTCCAACTGCGAGGCGTTCCAGGCGCGCCGCCTGGAGCTTCGCTATCGGCCCGCCGGCGGGGGCCGGGTGGAGTTCTGCCACACGCTGAATGGCTCGGGGCTGGCCGTGGGCCGCACCCTGATCGCCGTGCTGGAGAATTGCCAGGACGCCGACGGGAGCGTGAGCATCCCGCCCGTCCTGCGGCCGTACATGGGTGGGCTCGACCGCCTGACCGCCTCGACGTAAACGTCCGGCCAGGGTGAGACGTCCGCTTTAGGCGCGACTGCCGAAACGTCACCGCACGTGTCACCGTCAGCGGATGCCCGCGAATAACCCCGCGACAACTGGGGCCCAGGATGTGGCATCGGCCGTGCAGTCGCGTCGACTCGCGCCGGCTCGCGGAAGTCGGGCGGCGCGGGAGGTCGGCCATGAGGAAGGCGTCGCTGCTCATCCTGCTCCTGGCCGTGCCGCTCGGGATCGTCCCGGCGGCGCCGGCGCGGGCCACGAACGTCAACATCGGCATCAACGTCAACGTTCCGCCGCCGCCGGTCCTGGTGGCGACGCCGCGCCTGGTCGTCATCCCGGGCAGCCCGGTCCGGTACGCCCCCGGCGTGGAATTCAACCTTTTCGTGCACCGCGGGCGCTATTACAGCTTCCACAACGGCGTGTGGTTTCATTCGCCGAGGCGGGGCGGCCCCTGGGTCATGATCCAGATGGACAAGGTGCCCCATGTGGTGCGGACCGTCCCGGCAAGCTACTACCGAGTCCGGCCCGGGCACGCCAAGAAGCTCCATCGGGCCGGCCCGCCGCTGCGGCCGCCGGGCCGAGAGCGGCACAGGTAACGCCCGCCCGCCGAATCGAGGGGCTGGCAGGTCATCGCCAGCCCCGAAAGGTTCACTGGCCATTAAATGCCTGAGTCACGACCCGGCGGATCGCCTCGCGGTCGAAGGGCTTGGCCAGGCAGGTAGTCTTGGTGGACTCCAGGAACTCGCGCGTTTCCGGCCCGAGCAGGTCGCCCGTCATGAAGACGAAGCGTGGTCGGCGATCGGGGGAATGCGCCGCGACCTCGCGATAGAGCCGCGGGCCGTCGACGTCCGGCATCCGGATGTCGGTGATGATTAGATCGTAACGGCGGGTCGCCATGAGCTCGAGGGCGCTGACCCCGCTGAGCGCGGCGTCGGCGCGATGGCCATCCGATCGCAGCATCTCGGCCACCAGGTGGGCGACCGCGGCCTCGTCATCGACGACGAGAACCGCTTTGCCCTCGGTGGCGGGGACCTCTGCCGCGGCCGGGTCGAGCGGCTCGGCCGGCGTCGTCGCCACCGGCAGCTCCACCGTGAACACGGCGCCGCGGCCCGGCCGCCCGTCCACACGCATCGTTCCTCCATGGCTCTCGACGATGCCCAGGCAGAGCGAGAGCCCGAGCCCGGTCCCGTGCCCCATCGGCTTGGTCGTGAAGAAGGGCTCGAAGATGCGGGCCTGGACCTCGGCGGGGATCCCCGGGCCGGTGTCGGCGACCTGGAGCACGACCAGCGAACGGCTGCGGTCGTGGCGCGTCGTGATGGCCAGGCGCCGGACCGGAGCTTCGCGCATGGCCTGGTGGGCGTTCGTCAAGAGGTTCACCATCACCTGCTGGAGCTGGTGGCCATCGGCCCAGAGCTCCGGCAAGTCGGCGGCCAGATCGACATCGGCCTGGACGTTATCCAGGCGGAACGGGTAGGCCAGCAGCTCCAGGGCCTCCGTCACGACACGGTTCAGGACCACCGGCCGCCGCTCGGGAGGATGCTTGCGGGCCAACGCCAGGAAGTTGCGCACGATGCGGCCGCAGCGGCTCGAGGCCTGCTCGATCTGCACGGCCGACGGCTCGTGCGGGGTGCCCGTCAGCGTGGATTTCAGCATCCCGGCGTAGCCGCTGATGACGGTGAGCGGATTGTTCAGCTCGTGAGCGACGCCGGCCAGGAGCTGACCCATCGTCGCCAGCTTCTCGCTCTGGCGGAGGGCATCCTCGGTGCGCCGCCGTTCTGCCGCGAGCCGGTGCCTCTCGAGGATCAGCGAAGCGTGATCGGCGAAGGCCGCCAGCAAGGAGATCTCGTCGGCCGTGAAGCGGCGGCGCTGCTGCGTGTAGACGTTGAGCGCGCCGATGGCGCGGCCCGACGTCCGCAAGGGAACCCCGAGGAAGCCGTGGATGCCTTGCTCTTGCGCGCCCTGCCGGTGCTCGCGGTCGTAGCGCTGGTCCTCGGTGAGGTCCTCGACGGCCACCGGCGCGCCGGTGGCCACGACCACGCCGCTGAGGCTCTCGCCCGGCTTCAGGCGCGGGCGGGACACGAAGGTGAGCGAGTGCGTGCTGGCCTTGAGGACGAGCTCGTCGCCTTCGAGCAGCCGCAGGGACCCGGCCTCCACGCGCAGGAGCCGGGCCGCCTCGTTCACGATCACGGTCAGTGTTTCGTCGGGGTCGCTCACCGCGGCCAGCCGGCCGGCCAGGTTGTACAGCACCTCCAGGCGGTGCCGCTCACGCTCGGCCCGGTCGTACAGCCGGGCGTTGTCCAGGGAGGTGGCCGCCTGGTTGGCGAGGACGGAGAGCACCTTCAGCTCATCGGCGTCGAAGGCCTCGCCGGACAGCTTCTCTCCGACGAGGAGGATGGCCCGGACCCGGCCCTCGACCCGGACCGCGACGACGACGGCCGCGTTGACCCGGTCCAGCTCGTCCACCGCCGGCCCGAAGAACCGGGCGATGCGCGGGTTGAGCGTGGCTTCGTCCAGCACGAGCAGGCCATCCGCCTGCTCCAGCCACCCGACCAGCGGGCTCCCGGCCGGCAGCGCGGGCAGGCCCGCCTGCTCGCCGGTGATGCTCTGCTCCCGTTGCAAGACGAAGGCGTCGGCGGCCCCGTCGCGGATCAGGATCGCACAGTGCGTGAGGGGGACGCCGCGGACGAGTCCCTCCAGCAGTGTGTCGACCAGCGCCGAGAAGCTCATGATGGCGCTCATCCGCTTGCTGAGCGCCACCAGGGTCTCGTAGCACCCGCGGGAACGGCTGAACATCAGGCGCTCGATCCGGTCCTCTAACGGCCGTCCCAGCGGCGACAGGAGCAAGGTGAAGATGAAGCCCAGGGGAGCCACGATCCAGATCGCCGTGCCCGCCTTCAGGGCAAGCGCGTCCTCGACGATCCAGGTGAGGGCGGCGAGGGCCGCGGTCGCCGCCGCCGCCACGGTGCCGTAGACACCGGCTTTCTTGACCGCGACACTGACGTCGAACATCCGGTAGCGGATGATCGCGAACCCGAACAGGATGGCCGACACCATGTTGGCGGGGATGCCGACCGGATAGAGCGCCTCGAGCTCGGGAATCCGGCGCGCGAGCACGAAGCGCGCGATGTCCACGAAACCGCCCGCGATCGTGGCCAGCGTGCCCAGAGCGATCAGGGTGGCGCGATTGCGGCGGAAGCTGGACTCGACCCGGCGCCGGGCGCGATGCAGCTGGATCAGGCCGGCGACGAGGACGACGTAGAAGTACCCCAGGAACACGTAGTAGAGGGGCCCGGGCGCCGGCGCCCAGCCCCATGACGTCATCTGGATGCCGGCGATGAAGTAACGACCGGCGAGGAGATTGGCCGCCGCGAACAGGGCGGCCAGCGAATAGGTGGCGATGAGCGCCGAGCGTTGCTGGGCCCGGCGCTCGAGGAAGATCAGCATGAAGTGCCAGTAGAACGCGGGCAGGGCGATCACCCCGACGTGAATGATGACCTCCCAGAGGTACGCCGTGTCCGCGTCGCTCACCCGCCGGAGCATGAACACGCCGAGATTCCAGAGGGCCATGGCCGACACGAGGGCGGCGAAGATGCGATTCAGACTGTGCCCGGGGTTGCGGAGCAGCGAGATGGTCACCAGGCAGGCATTCAGCACGAACGCCGCGAGAGGCAGGAGGTGATGGAGGGTCATCGCTACGCCGTGTCACGATTATGGTGGGCGCCGCTGACGGCGGCCAACTTCCCCGGCGAGTGAAGCGATTGCATCAGCCGACACGCCGCGCCCCTCCTGGTGTATGGTTAGCCCTGAGTCGCTCACGCCGGCAGGTCGTCGGGGCCTCTTATAGGTGCTTGGGCGTTCCGCGAATTCGACCCCGGCTTGCGGGAAGGGGGAACGAGCGAGAGGGATGGATCCGAAGCGGTCGTCCGCCCTGGTCAGGTCCGTTCTCGACGAGGCGATGGAGACCGTCGCCGCCCGCGGGGCGGAGCACGTCGACGACGTCGTCAAGGAGAGCTTGACCCGGATCCTGAGGGAGACGCAGGGAATGCGAACGGTCGAGCGCCTGGCCGTGTTCGCGGCGGCCTTCGAGGTGACGTTGCGACAGTATCTCCTGTGGCAGGAAAGCAAGAGCCCGCGGCAGCGCCGGAACTAACGAGCCGGGCGCCTAAACGCCGCCGCTCCGCGGTGTGGGTCAACGAGGAGGGCTTCGCCAATGCGACTCACGATCATCGCGGCTATCGTGGCGCTGATCATCGGCTTCAGCGCCGGCTACCTGATGTGGGGGGAACGCAGCCAGCAGGCGGCCGCTGACCTGGATGCGCTGAAGATGCGCCAGGCCCAGCAGGCCGACGAGCTGCGCAAGGTGAAAGAGGAGCTGACCACCGAGCGCGAGCAGCGGCAGAGCCTGGAAGCCGTAATCAGCCAGGGACGGAAGTGAAGGGGGGACTGAGCGGGCACGCGGAGATCCTGGCCTATCTGAAGGAGACGTTTCCCCCGTGGGAAGTTGTGCCGGCCCGCCGGTACGCGGGCACCGCGGCCCCGGTGTTCGCCATCGTGCAGAACTACGTCGAGCGCCAGCTCGAAGTGGACCGGACGCTCCTGGACGAGCCCGACACGCTGGTGAAGCTGCTCAGAACGCGGCGCGTGGCCGAGACCATGCGCGATGAGCCGGGCCGGCGCCTGGTGGTGCGCCGGGCCGGCGACGGAGGTCTCCTGGTCGACGTCGACGCCCTGAGAAAATAGCCTCGGGTCTCTTGAAGTCGCCCGGCTCATCGCCTACCTTGCTCGAATCTCGATTCCGGGGCCGGGAAGATACCGATGAAGGTGAGCCGGGCCACGTTTGTCGTCGGCGCTCTGGGCGCGCTTCTCGTGCCGCTCGCCGCCCAAGGCCAGAAGCAGGCGGTGATCGGTTACCTCTCGGGGAGTAGCGGTCTTGGGCCACGGGAACGGGCGTTTCGCCAGGGGCTACACGAGCTGGGACACGACGACGGCAAGACGATCCGCATTGAGTGGCGCTTCGCGTGGGGACGTGACGAGCCGCTCGCCATACTGGCGGCGGAGTTGGTCCGTTTGAAGGCAGACATCATCGTGACAGACGGGACGGCGGGCACCCGGGCCGCGAAGAGCGCGACCGCGGCCATTCCCATTGTCATGGCCTCCGACGCCGATCCGGTCGGAACCGGGCACATCGTAAGCCTGGCCCGACCGGGCGGAAACATCACCGGCCTGACATCGATTCCTACCGGTCTCAGCGGAAAGCGGCTGGAGGTCTTGAAGGAAGCGATCCCGGGGCTCACCCGAATCGCGGTCGTGTGGAATCCGGAGCCGCCCCACTCGCGGAGGGCGTTCCAGGAGACGCAAGTCGCCGCGCGGGGGCTGGGCGTGCGGCTTCACTCCCTCGAGGTGCGCGGGACCGGCGATTATGAGGGCGCGTTCCAGGCGGCGGCGAGAGGCCGGGCTGGCGCCGTCACCGTGGTGTCGGACGCCGCGATGTTCACGCATCGCGCCCAGATCGTGACACTCGCCGCCAGACAACGGCTCCCGACGATGCACACGCACAGCCTGTGGGTGCAGGCTGGCGGCCTCATGTCCTACGGCACCCACTTTCCGGACCTGCACCGGCGCGCGGCGCTGTATGTCGACAAGATTCTCAAAGGCGCCAGGCCGGGCGATCTGCCGGTCGAGCAGCCGACGAAGTTCGAACTCGTCATCAACCTCAACACGGCCAAGACCCTTGGTCTGACGATCCCGCCCGCGCTCCTGCTGAGAGCCGATCAGATCATCGAGTAGCGCGGCACGCGGACGTACGTACCGCTGCCTCCCCGACACCGTCGACCAGCGCGGGGCGAAGCAAGGCGGGTGATGATGCCGGCGTCCCATCGTCCCTGGTGTATCGTAAGTAGCGGTCGCAACTGACCCGGAGGGCTAGCCTCAACTGGTAAGGCAGTGGACTTGAAATCCACCGACCCGCAAGGGTCATGGGGGTTCGAATCCCTCGCCCTCCGCCAACCAGATCAAGCATTTGACGCTCCCGCCGCGCTTCGCCTCGCGCCCGCCACCGTAACCTGCTTTGCCCGTACTTTGCCCGAACGGCTCGCCTGCTCCCGCGCTCCAGCAATCGCCACCACTTTGGCCGGCCCTCCAGCCTCGCTCGCGTGCAGCGCGGCGAGTTTCGCCACGCCGGCGCTGAGGTCCGCCTCGCTGACGATCGCGTAGCGCCGGTAGGGCGACTCGGTCTTGTGGCCGGTAAGTTTCATGGCCACGGAGCGTGACATGCCCGCTCGCTCGAGGTTGCGCACGGCCGTCCGTTCGGAAGTCATGGGGGATGCGGCCGGCGACCCCGGCGGCCTCCGTGGCGTTCTCCCAGGTCCCGCGGAGGTCCTTGATCGGCTTGCCTGACCGATGGAACACCCAGGGGATGATGCGGCGCTGGGCGCGCTCGACGCCTTCCGTGCGCTCGCGCTGACGCCGGAGCAGTGTCTCGAGCGCCGGCAGCGCGGCGAAGGGGAAGGTCCGGCGTCGTCGTTCTTGGTTGTGCCGGGCTCCAGGCGGACGGCCCGGGCCTTGAAGTCGACCTGGGCCCATTGGAGCGGGAGGACCTCGCCGATCCGCCAGCCCGTGAGGTACATGAACTCGGCGACTGGCTGGATGTCCTCCGGCAGCCACGTCGCTGTTATATCTCGCTGTTCTCAGCGAGTCCTCACGGAGCTGCTGGCCGGCCGCTGCCGGCCGATCGAGTTCGATTACCACCGGGCCAGGATCGTCACCAGTTCGTCCGGCACCTCCAGGTCCACGAGACGCGAGCGCTCCATGGAGCGCATGAAGGCCAGGATCTGATCGTGCGAGACGTTGTCGCCCAACCGTCGCTCGCGCAGCTCGTCGATGGGTACCGGGGCTTCCAGCGATTCCAGGATCCGCGCCTCCGCGTCCGCCAGAAGCCTGGGGACCAGGTACCTCTTGAAGGCGACCCACACTCTGGGTCCGTCCCGGTGGAGCCCGTCGACCGCGCGCCCCAGGCGTAGGCGGAGATTCCGCTCCAGCCGCGCCCGCGCCTCATGGGGCACCTCCAGCAGGTCATCGTCGACCACGAGAGCGCCCAAAGGCAAGCGCAGCGACAACTGAACCAACTCGCGGAGCGTGGTAGGCATCTCCGTTCCGTAGCCGTGATCGACGACGAGCGTGGTCGCGTCGCGGAGGAGACTAGGCGGGGCTGCGAGTTGGATCAGGTGGAACAGGATCGCGCGCAGTCGCCGGAAGCGGGGAGCATCGAGCTGAGCCCGCGCGGGCGCCCGGCTGCTCAGGACGCTCCAGCCCGACCCGAGCACGGCGTAATCGAGCGCTCCCGACTCGATGTCCCCTCCCAGCTGGTCGGCCTGTAGGAAGACCGGTGCGTCGGAGGATCGCCCGCCTGCTTCGATCGCCGTGACGGCGGGGGCCAAACCAGCCCCGCCCGCCGCAGCGGCCAGGGCCGACTCCATGGCGGATGACACTTCCTCGGGGTCGCCCGAGGCAACCTTTCGCCCGACGATGGCCGTGGCCACCCGGCTGCCGAGCGCCTCTGGGGCACTGCTGGAGACCCAGTGCAGGGCGGCGCGCATCCAGCCGCCGAAGGCTTCGGCGGGCCGACCGCGGGCCTCCTCGAGCCGCGCGAAGCACACATTGGTGTACACGCGGTCCCCCTCGGTCCTGGTCCCTTGCGTGGTCGCGAACGCTCGCCGATAGTAGTGTTCGGCTGTCTCATAGGCGCCCTGTCGGCGGCAGATGCGCGCGATGTTGAT
>DASTFB010000124.1 GCA_035709005.1 Candidatus Methylomirabilota bacterium
GAAGACCTAAAGAAGGAGTACCGCAAGTTGCAGCGCCAGAGCCGCTCCGACCTGGAGCGCCTGGAGCAGGACGCGGGCGTGGCTTACCTGGAGCTGCGCCGCACGCAGCGCGAAATCATCCAGGGCGAGATCAACGCCGAGCAGGCCAAGCGCGAACTGATTGAGGCGAACTTGCGCCTGGTGGTCTCCATCGCCAAGAAGTACACCAACCGCGGCCTCCAGTTTTTAGATCTCATTCAGGAAGGCAACATCGGGCTGATGAAGGCGGTGGACAAGTTCGAGTGGCGGAGGGGTTATAAGTTCTCGACCTACGCGACGTGGTGGATCCGCCAGGCCATCACGCGTGCCATCGCCGACCAGGCGCGCACCATCCGCATCCCCGTCCACATGATCGAGACCATCAACAAGCTCATCCGGACCTCCCGTCAGCTCGTCCAGGAGCTGGGGCGGGAACCCACGCCGGAGGAGATCGCCGAAAAGATGGACGTGCCCGTGGACAAGGTGCGGAAGGTGCTCAAGATCGCCCAGGAGCCGATCTCGCTGGAAACGCCCATCGGCGAAGAGGAGGACAGCCACCTGGGCGATTTCATCGAGGACAAGCAGGTAGTGTCCCCGGTGGAGTCGATCATCTCGCTCAGCCTGCGCGAGCAGACCAACAAGGTCCTGTCCACGCTGACTCCGCGCGAGGAGAAAGTGCTGCGCCTGCGCTTCGGCCTGTCCGACGGCTGCGAGCACACCCTGGAAGAGGTGGGGCAGGACTTCGCGGTGACCCGAGAGCGCATCCGCCAGATCGAGGCC
Source organism: Candidatus Methylomirabilota bacterium (assembly GCA_035709005.1). NCBI lineage: Bacteria > Methylomirabilota (SeqCode) > Candidatus Methylomirabilota bacterium. Next base: position 799 of record DASTFB010000124.1, read on the forward strand.
AAGGCCCTCCGCAAGCTGCGCCACCCGTCCCGCTCCAAGAAGCTCCGAAGCTTCCTGGAGGGTTGATGTACGCTAAACCACCTGGCCGAGGGCGGGGGGCCCATAGCTCAATGGCAGAGCAGCCGGTTCATACCCGGTCGGTTCCTGGTTCGAGTCCAGGTGGGCCCACTGTTGTAGCGGGGACCGCGAGCCCGGCTCGGGCCGAGGGTGGCCTGGTCGCGAGCGGCGTGGCTCCGTACGCTCGGCCATCGGGTGAGGTTGGATACGGTGAGTGAACTGCAGACGCTGGTCCGCCTTCAGGACTACGACACCCGAATCGCCAGCCTCGAATCCGAGGCGGCCCGCCTCCCCCGCGAGATCCAGGCGCTCCAGAGCGCGCTGAGCGAGGCGCGCAGCGCCGTGGAAGCGCTCCGGGGCCGGCTGGAGGCCTCGCGCAAGGAGCTGCGGGCGCGGGAGCGGGACCTCGACGACATCGGCGTCAAGCGCGCCAAGTCCGAGGCCAAGCTCTACGAGGTCAAGACCAACGTCGAGTACTCCGCGGTGCTGGTCGAGATCGAGAGCATCAAGACCCAGAAGGCCAAGACGGAGGAGGAGATCCTGGCCCTGATGGAACGCCAGGAGAGCCTGGCCGGCGAGATCCGCGAGGCCGAGGCGCGCTACGCGTCACGCGAGGAGCAGGCGCGCCGCGACGAGACGGGCATCCGCCAGCGGCTGGCGGCCGTGGAGCAGCAGCTGGAGGGCGTCCGGGCCGAGCGCGCCACGCTCGCCCGCGAGGTACCCCGTAACGTCCTGGCCGACTACGAGCGCATTCTCAAGGCGCGGGGCGGGCTCGGCGTAGCCGTCGTGACCGGCACGTCGCCCTGGTGCGGAGGCTGTCGGGTGGCCATCCGGCCCCAGGCCATCCAGGAATTGCGCTCCGGCCAGGCCTTGCTCCACTGCGAGAGCTGCGGCCGCTTCCTCTACTGGCGGGAATGAGCACCCGGGGGCTCACCCCGCAGCCCCGCCCGGAGCGCGTCTAACGCCCTCCTGCGAAATCTCCCCCGATCGCTACGGGGTTCGGCTCGTCAACGATTGCTTCGGGCTTGCGCGCGTCGAGCCCGCGGCTCGGTGAGCTCGTGACCCCCACACAGCAGCGATCGCCATCCCCGACCGAGCAGCCCGAGGTCACGCTGTATACGGATGGGGCGTGCTCGGGCAACCCGGGGCCGGGCGGCTGGGCCGCCTTGATCATCGACGGCGGCGAGGAGCGCACGGTGTCGGGGGCGGAAGCGTCCACCACGAACCAGCGGATGGAGCTTCGCGCTGCCATCGAGGGCCTGGCCGCCATACCCGGCCGCCGGCGGGTCCGGCTGCACAGCGACAGCGCGTACATCGTCAATTGTTTCCGCGACCGGTGGTGGGAGCGCTGGGAGCGCGCCGGCTGGTTGAACGCCGGCCGGAAGCCCGTCGTCAATCGCGATCTCTGGGAGCGACTGCTCGCCGAGAGCCGGCGGCACGAGGTCACCTGGGTGAAGGTGGCCGGGCACGCCGGCGATCCGTTGAACGAGCGGGTGGACGCTCTGGCCCGGGCGTCGATCGCCTCTCTCGACGTCCGCTCCCCGCGCTGACCGTGACCCCGGACCGTCAGGAGGATCTGCGCCGCATCCGTGCGGCGCTGGAACGGGCGGCCGGCGTCCTGGCGCGCTTCGACCGTTCACGGGTCGGCGTGCGCTACAAAGCCCACGGCAGCCCGGTGACCGAGGCCGACCTGGCCGCGGACGACGTCCTGCGCGGCGAGTTGGCGGGCGCCGATGAAGGCTGGCTCTCCGAGGAGACGCCGGACGATCCTTCCCGCCTGGACCGGCGACGGGTCTGGATCGTGGACCCCCTCGACGGCACGCGGGAGTTCCTCGCCGGCATTCCGGAATGGTGCATCTCCATCGGGCTTGCCGAAGACGGACAGGCCGTGGCCGGAGGTATCTACAACCCCAGCGCCGGCGAGCTGTTCCTGGGATCGCTGCAGATCGGCGCAACGCTCAACGGGCAACCCGTCCAGGCCTCGACGCGGTCAGGCCTCGACGGCGCGCTGGTCCTCGTGACCCGGTGGGCGCTCAAGCGAGGTGGGGCCCAGGCCTTCGCGGATGCGCCATTCCGCGTGCGCGCCGTCGGCCCGGTCGCCTACGCGCTGGCCCTGATCGCCTCGGGGCGGGCCGACGCGATGTGGAGCCGGTCGTCGAAGGCGGAGTGGGACGTCGCTGCAGGGGCAGCGCTGATCGCGGCCGCCGGTGGCTCCGTAACGGCCTGGGACGGCGCCCCGCTGATCTTCAACCGGTGGCCGCCGCGCCTGAGCGGTCTCGTCGCAGCCGGCGCCCCGCTCATGCCAGCCGCACGCGCGTTCGCAGCTGCCCCGGTCGGCCGCTGAACGGCGAGGTATACTTTGATCGCGCCAGAGAAGGCTGGACGGTCGCCGGCCGCAGCGATGCGGCGGGAGGAAAGTCCGGGCTCCGCAGGGCAGGGTGCTGGGTAACGCCCAGGGGGGGAAACCCCACGGCCAGTGCCACAGAAAGCAGACCGCCGCTCGCGAGAGCGGTAAGGGTGAAACGGTGAGGTAAGAGCTCACCAGCGGCGCGGGTGACCGCGCCGGCTCGGTAAACCCCACCCGGAGCAAGGCCAAATAGGAGAGCGATGGGGTGGCCCGCCCCGCTCTCGGGTCAGGCCGCTGGAGGCGCCGGGCAACCGGCGTCCTAGAGAAATGACCGTCGTCCCGGGCTCATCCCCGGGAAACTGAACCCGGCTTACAGGCCTTCTCTGGCGTCTTTCCTCCAGGTTTGTCCCTCCGAGGGAGCACAACCACCGGCGTCAGGTAGAGCGCCTTCCCCCGGCCGCCGGGAAGCATTACACTCCGCGGGAGTCCCACATCGCTGCTCGCTTCGCTAAGGAGGGACCACGATGGGTATCTTGCCGAGACTCTCGAAGGCGATGCTGGCGTTGGCGCTCGGAGTCGTCCTGGCCCCTGCGGGGACGGCGTCGGCCGCCGACCAGCAGGTGACGATCGTGGGGGCCGGCCCCGGCGCGGGCGCCTTCCAGCTGGCGGGCGCGATGGCCGAGGCGGTGAACCGCACGAAGGCCGGCATCGTCATGACCAACCGCGCCTCGCCAGGCTTCGTGGCCAACACGCGAATGGTCGAGACGCGCGCCGCGGACTTCGCCCTGACGAACGGGATCTTCGTCTACGACGCCCAGAACGGCCGTGAGCAGTTCAAGGAGATGCGGGCGAAGAACATTCAAGGGATCGGTCCGGTGACCACCTCGTGGTTCCAGATGGCGGTGCGGCGCGACTCGGGCATCAAGAGTTACGAGGACCTCAAGGGCAAGCGGGTGAACTACGCCCAGAAGGGCAGCAATACCGAGTACATGACCCGCTTGATCTTCGAGTGGCTGGGCATCCACGACTCCATCCGCAAGGAGTACATGCGCTGGGACCAGGCGGCCACGGCGATGACGGACGGCAACATCGACGCCTTCGGGATCCCGAACCCGGTGCCCTCCCCCTCGATCCTGCAAGCGGCGACGAGCACGCCGGTGCGCATCCTGTCGTTGCCCGATGCTATCACCAGCCGCTTCATCGAGATGAACCCCGGCTACTACAAGGAGACCATCAAGCCCGGCTCGTACGCGGGGATGGAGAACGAGCCCTTCACCACGATCGCCTACACGATCTTCGCGGTGGCGAACGGGAAGGTGGATGCCGACGTCGTCTACAAGGTGACGAAGGCCACCTATGGCCCCCAGAACCGCGAGTTCCTCATCAACGCCTTCCGGTCCTGGCGGATCGGGCTCGACCAGGCCAGGGACAACCGCTTCCTGGAACAGATGCAGGGGTTCGGGCTCAAGCTCCACCCCGGGGCCGAGCGCTACTGGAAGGAAGTCGGGCTGCTCAAGTAGGCGGTTCCCCCGTGTCCGCGATCTGGACACCCCTGTGGGGCGCGGTGCGGTTCGTCTTCGCGCCCGAGATGAAGCCCCGCCGCCGTCTGCGGGCGGGCCTGGTGCGGGAGAACCTCGCGCTGTGGGCGCTCGTGAGCGGGCTGATCCTGGTCGTCTGGCTCGCCCTGGCTGAACGGTCCTTTCAGCTCTTCCTGCCCCACTACGCCGGATGGCAGTGGGTCGAGGTCACAGTCCTGCGCGTGCCGACCTGGGCGTGGCTTGTCTTCTGGGTCGTCGCCAGCGGGCTATGCCTCTACCCCCGGGTCACCGCCAGCGGGCTCGCCATGGGCTTCGCCCTCTACTACGTGTACGCGGCGGCGAACGGCAGCCCCGTGCGCCTGCCCGCTGGCGGCGGGGAGCTCTTCCGCTTTCCCTACCTGCCGATCTACGCCTACCACTACTTCCTGCCGCTCTTCATCCTCCTCACGGGCGTCCTGACCTTCGTCTTCTATCCGGCCCGGGACCGCTCCCCCCGCGACCGGCTCTCGGGCGCCGACGTGGTCCTCTGCCTCGTCCTCATGATCGCGACGTTCGACTTCGTGTGGAACTTCGCCGAGCGCGGCGACCGGGCGGGCCTCGTCTTCTGGAACGACGTGATCTTCGGCACGGCCCTGACGATCATCTCGGTGGAGATGTGCCGCCGCGTGCTCGGGCTCGTGCTGCCCCTGGTGGGCATGGTCTTCTTCGCCTACGCGTGGCTGGGCCCGTATTTTCCGGAGGCCCTCTCCCATCGCGGCTTCCCTTACAACGAAGCCGTGGCCTACTTCTACACCACCGACGGCATCTACGGCACGATCGCCAACGTGTTCGCGACGTACGTGTTCCTGTTCATCGTCTTCGGCGTCATGCTCGAGAAAACGAAGGTGGGAGACGTCTTCGTGGACCTCGCGTTCGCGCTCGTGGGCCGGTTCCGGGGCGGGGCGGCCAAGGCCTCGGTGGTTTCCAGCGGCCTCGTCGGCTCCGTCGTGGGCAGCGGCGCGGCCAACATCGCCATCACGGGCACCTTCACCATCCCCCTCATGAAGCGCTCGGGCTACATGCCTCACTACGCCGCGGCCGTGGAGGCCGTGGCGTCCATTGGCGGGCACCTCATGCCTCCCATCATGGGCTCGGCCGCCTTTCTGGTGGCGGCGTTCACCGAGGCGAGCTACCCCTATATCGCCCTCGTCTCGCTCGTGCCCGCGCTCATGTACTACTATTCGGTCTATCTCGCGGTGCACTACCGCGCCTGCCGGCGTGGCATCGGGGGCCTGCCTGCAGAGGAACTGCCGGATTTCAAGGTCCTCATGAAGAAGGACGGCTATCTCCTCCTGCCGGTGGCGCTGCTCATCCTGCTCCTGGTCATCGGCTTCTCGCCCTTCTACGCGGCGTTCTGGTGCATCGCTTCGGCGCTCACGATCGGCTGCTTCCGGGACGATACGCGCCTCGTGCAGCTCCCCGCCCCCCTGGCCGACCGGCTCGGGTGGGGCGGCGCCCCCAGGCCGAGACCGGGCGAGATCCTCTCGGCGGGGCCCCGGGCGCGCTACGGAGGACTGGCCGCCGGCGGCGCCCTCCTGGTAGGGCTGCCGGCTCTGTTCGGTCTGTCGATCGGTAGCGCCGTGTTCTTCGCTGTTGCCGCGGCAATCCTCTTCTCCTCGCCGCGACTGATCGACGCGCTGGTCCAGGGGTCGGTCAGCTCGCTGGTCATCGGCGCCACGGCGGGCATCATGGGCATCGTGCTGGCCGGCGTCACCATGCCCGGGCTGGCGCTGCGCTTCTCGGCTGTCGTGCTGGAATACGCGGGTGGGAGCTTGCCGCTCGCGATCGTGCTGTGCGCCATCGCCAGCTACATCCTGGGCATGGGCATGACGATCACGGCGAGTTACGTTCTGCTCGCCATCCTCGCCGTGCCGGCGCTGGTCGAGCTCGGGGTGCCGGAGCTCAACGCCCACCTCATCGTTCTCTGGCTGAGCCAGGACGCCTCGCTGACGCCACCCTTCGCGCTCGGCGCCTTCATCGCGGCCGGCCTGGCCGGAGCGGACCCGATGCGCACCGGCTTCACTTGCCTGAAGCTCGCCAAGCCGCTCTACATACTCCCGTTCTTGATGGCCTATTCGCCGGTCCTGATGGACCCGGGGACGGCCTGGTGGGAGATCCTTCTCGTGTGGGTCACCGGGTTCGCCGGCTTCTTCTGCGCCGCCACCGCGCTCGAGGGCTACTTCCGGCGCCGGTTCATGTGGTGGGAGCGGGGGATCTTCCTGACGGCGGCGCTGGCCTTCTTCTTCCACGTTTGGTGGATGAAGGTGGCCGCCGTCGCCCTCATGGCGCTCGGCATCGCTGTGCAGCGCCTTTACACGTCGCCCGATCTCGTGGCACCCCCGCCGCTCGAGGTGGCCGAGGGCGTGGCGACGCCAACCGAGTCCTGAGATCGTTCACAAAGGCCGATACTGCCGGCTGATGGTGAGCCGTCCGGGATTCGAACCCTGGACCCCTGATCGAGAGAGCTGGCGATCGAACCATATTCGCCGCCGGGCTCGACTCCGCAGCGGCGTGAGGCCGGTGGCGTTCACGCCGGCCTGGTCGTTCCCTCTCCACCGATTCCCGAGGATCACACGGTCGTAGGCGGCTCACGAGCCGCGCCGCGGTACACGCGAGAGAGTCCAGGAAGAGGAGGAACGCGATGGCCAGGACGGCTCGACTCACCGTGAACAGGCGCCGCTCGGCGGACGGAACGTCACCGGCCAGGGGGCCGGGCTCGAGCCGAGCTCGCGCCAGCCGCGCGACGCCGGGAGTCGCGACGGGCACGGTCCCGGCCCCGCCGCAGTTCGCGACGCTGCAGGAGGTCGTGCTCGCCGCCCGGCGCAACCTCGCCCCGGAGCTCTGGGATCACCTCAGCGGCGGATCGGACTCCGAGACGACGCTGATCCGCAACCGCCAGGCTCTGGACGCCCTCGCGCTACGCCAGCGCGTGCTGGTGGACGTGTCGGCCATCGATACGACGACGACACTGCTGGGCCAGACGCTCTCGATTCCGGTGTTTCTCGCCCCCGTGGGGGCGTTCCTGGGCCTGGCCCATCCCGAGGGCGCGAAAACGGTGGCCCGCGCCGCCCTGGCCCGTGGCACGACCGCCTTCATCAGCACCGCCGCCAAGCCAGGTCTCGAGGAGACGGCGGCGGCCGTGAAGGAGCCGCTCATCTTCCAGCTCTACGTGCGCGGCGACCGCGCGTGGGTGGGCGACGTACTGGACCGGGCCCGCGCCGCCGGCTACCGGGCGCTGTGCGTGACGGTGGACCGCAACTACTACGGCCGGCGGGATCGCGACCTGGTGAGCCGCATCTCCGTCCGCGAGGGGTTCGGCGATCCCCGCTACCAGGCCATGCTGGATTGGGACGACGTCGTCTGGATGAAGCAGCGCATGGGCGTGCCCCTGATCCTCAAGGGGATCGCCACCGCCGAGGACGCCCGGCTGGCGGTGGAGCACGGCGCCGAGGTCGTCTACGTCTCCAACCACGGCGGCCGACAACTCGACCACGCACAGGGCAGCGCGGAGGTGCTGCCCGAGGTCGTGGCGGCCGTCGCCGGGCGCGCGGAGGTGCTGGCCGACGGCGGCGTGCAGCGGGGCACCGACGTCGTGAAGATGCTCGCGCTGGGCGCCCGCGCCGTGGGCCTGGGCAAGCTGCTGGGCTGGGCGCTCGCCGCCGGCGGCGAGGCAGGTCTCGTGCGGATGCTCGAGCTGATGGAGACGGAGATCCGCACGGCGCTGGGGCTGATGGGAGTGACGTCCCTCCGCGAGCTGAGCTCCGCGTGGGTGCGGCCGGCGCCGCCGCTGGTCGGGGCGAGTGCGACCAGCGCGTTCCCGTACTTCGAGGAGCGACGGCAGGCGAGGGAACCGGCGCCGCGCTCGGTGGTGCGTCGGCGCACGGCTGGCTAGAAACTCCCGGTACAGGAATCCGCCAGACCATCGCCGGCGCGGCGCTCGCCGGCGCGCAAAGTCAGCTAGTTGGCGCTCCCTGCGAATTGGCCCGGGCCTTGCGTTCACTCCTGCCGGGAGGCCCAAGATGACGGAACACTTTACGGTCTTGGCCGTCCTGGTCGTCGCCATCTGGGTGGTCGCGGTCATGGCGGCCGTGGCGTGGGTCGAGCTGATCGACCGCCGCGCCAGACGGCGCTCGAGCAAACAACGCAGCTGAGTCCTCGTCATCTCCCGGCGCCGTCGCGAATGGTTCTCGCGCGAGCCTCCACCTCCCTGGCCTCGACGGTGCGCCCGGTCTGTCGTAGCAGACCCGCGTAGAGGTCCAGGGTCATCGCCACGTCGGGATGGTCCTTGCCCAGCGCCTGCTCGCGAATTCTGAGCGCCCGCTGGTACAGGGGCTCGGCGTCGGCGTACCGTTTTTCCCCGAGGTAGAAGTTGGCGAAATAGGTCAGGATGCCCGCGACTCCCAGATGCTCGGGCCCCAGCGCTTTCTCCTGGATGCCCAGAGCCCGCCGAAAGGCCGCCTCCGCCCCGGCGGGCCGGCCCGCGCGTTGATGGATGATGGCGAGGTTGGCGAGCGGGGACACGAGCGCGGGGTGATCGCTGCCGACCACCTTCTCCTGGATGGCCAGGGCCCGCTCCACCAGCGGTGCCGCCTCGCCGAACCTGCCTTGAAGCCGAAGCAGACGGCCGAGGTTGTTCAGCGCGCGCCCGGCCCAGGGATGATCGGGCCCGAGGGCCTGCTCGACGATCGCCAGCGCCCGACGGTACCGCTGCTCGGCGCTGGTCAGCCGGCGCTGCCCGACCTCCACGTTGGCCAGCGTGAGCAGGGTTCGCGCCAGGTCGGGATGGTGGTCGCCCAACACCTTCTCCTTGAGGCCGAGCGATCGACGCAGCAGCGGCTCGGCCTCGCCGAGCCGCGCTTGATCGTCGTAGAGCGCGCCCAGGCTGTCGAGAACCTGCGCGACCTCGAGATGGTTCGGCCCGAGGTTCTTCTCGGTGATCGCCAGCGACCGCCGGTAGGCGCCCTCGGCGTCCGCGTACCGGCCGCGCGTCGAATAAAGGTCGCCGAGGTGATGCAGAACGAGTGCGACGTCGGGGTGTTCGGGCCCGCCGCTGGCCTCCTGGATCGCCAGCGCCCGCCGGTACAGGGCTTCGGCTTGGGTGAGCTGGCCCTGGGTCGTGCGGAGGCTGGCCAGGTTGATCAGCACCGCGACGACCCCGGGATGTCCTCGCCCCAGCGCCTGCTCCCGGATCGTCAGCGATCGCTGCAGCGTGGCTTCCGCCTCGGCGTACCGGCCCTGAACGTGGTACAGCCTGCCGAGATTGCCCAGGATGGTGGCCGCCTGCAAGCTCCAGGCCCCGCGCGTCTTCTCGAGCGTGGCCAGCGATCGCCGGTAGCGCGCCTCCGCTTCGGTGTACCGGCCCTGCGCATCGAAGACCGCCGCCAGGGCGTTGAGGGTATTGCCGACATCCTGATGCTCGGTTCCGTGCCGGCGCTCCAGGATCCCCAGCGCGCGGGTCAGCACGCGCTCGGCCTCCGGGTACCGCGCCTGAAGCCGATAGAGATCGCCGAGGTGGTAGAGCGGGGCGGCCTGCAGGTCTTCCGGCTGCCCGGCTTGCTCCACCGCCGCCAGCGCTCGACGCAATTCCTGCTCGGCCTCCGGATACCAGCCCTGTGCGACGTAGACCTCTCCCAGCCCGGTCCGGGCCGCGGCGACGTCGGGGTGGTCCGGCCCCAGCGTCCTGTCCAGCAGCGCGATGGCCTGGCGGTAGAGCAACGCGGCCTCGCTGTGCCGACTCCGTTGCCGGTAGTGCCGGCCCAGGTTGGCCAGGCTGGCGGCGAAGTCGGGATGGCCGCGTCCCGCCGCCCGCTCGCGCACGGTCAGCGCCCGCTTGAGGAGTGCTTCGGCCTCGTCGAAGCGCGCCACCTCGTCGTACAGGAGGGCCAGCGAGGTCAGGCTGAGAGGCAGACGCGGGTCGTCGGGCAGGAACCGCTCCGCCTCCACCACGGCCTTGGCGAAGAGGCGCTCGGCCTCGGCCGGGCGTCCGCTCTCCATCGCGGTCGTCGCCTCGGCCATGAGCCGTTCCCACTCGCCGTCCTGGCCGAGCGCGACCAGCGGCCAGAGCGCCACGCCAATCAGAGCCATCGCGATCCGGCGCATCCTCTCAACGTAGCCAGGTGGGCGGCAGCGCGCCTACTTTTTCCGGCGGCGGAATGGTGCGAGCCGAGCGAGCCCCGTCGGATTTGGAGATCGAGTAGAATCTTCGCCACCATGCAGCCGTTGGCGGAGCTGCTCGGACAGAGTCCGGGGATCGTTGCCGTCCGGAAAACGGTGAGCCGACTGCTGCAGCGCCACCCCGAGGGCCGCCGGCTACCTCCGATTCTGATCCAGGGCGCCACGGGAACGGGCAAGGGCCTGCTGGCGCGCGCGATTCACCGGGCCGGCCCTCGCCGGGACGGGCCGTTCGTGGATCTGAACTGCGCCGCGATCCCCGAGACGCTGCTGGAGGCCGAGCTCTTCGGCTTCGAGCGCGGCGCCTTCACCGACGCGCGCCAGGCCAAGCCGGGACTGTTCCAGCTCGCGCACGGCGGCACGATCTTCCTCGACGAGATCGGGCTGCTGCCGGAAGTCATGCAAGGCAAGCTGCTCAAGGTCATCGAGGAGCAGGCGGTACGGCGCCTGGGCGGGACCCGGGTCGAGAGCGTGGATGTCTGGATCATGGCCGCGACCAGCACCGATCTGGCGGCGGCGACCCGCGATCACCGCTTCCGCGAGGATCTCTACCACCGGCTGGCCGTTCTGACCCTGCAGCTCCCGGCCCTTCGCGCGCGGGGCGACGACATCGTCCTCCTGGCCGAGCACTTTCTGGCCCGGGCCTGTGCCGATTACTCGCTGCCCGCCAAGTCGCTGGACGACGAGGCTCGCGCCGTGCTGCTGGCCTACGAGTGGCCGGGCAACGTCCGCGAGCTCGCCAACGTGATGGAGCGGGTCGCGCTGCTCGCCGAGGAGGCGCTGGTGACACCCGCCATGCTGGAGCTGCCCACGGCCCGCCAGCCGGAGCGCGGCCGGGAACGGGTCCCTCTCAAGCAGGAGCTCGGCAGCGTCGAGCGCGAGCATCTGCTCGAAGCCCTGCGCGAGACCGACTGGAACCTGTCGCGGGCGGCCGCGCGACTGGGCATCCCTCGCAACACGCTGCGCTACCGGCTCGAGAAGCATCGCCTGCGTCCGGGCGCCATCGGGCCCGAGCCCGCGCCGCCCGCGAGCGCGAGTCCGCCCTCGGTCCGCGGGCCCGAGCCCGGCTCGCCCGGGCCCCTCAACCTCCGGTGGGAGCCGCGCCGGCTGACGCTGCTCCGCGCGGCGATCACCTGGGCGGCCGCCGACCGCTCCGTGCCACCCCGGCGGGCGCTGGAGGCGCTGACCGACAAGGTGAGCGCATTCGGTGGTCGCGTGGTGGAGCGCGGCCTGCAGGGCCTGGTCGCGGCGTTCGGGCTCGAGCCAGTCGAGGACGCTCCCCGTCGCGCCGTGCACGCGGCGGTGGCCGCGCAGAAGGCCGCGGATCGGGCGCGGGCCGAAGGCGAGGCGGTGAGCGTCAAGCTGGCCATTCACGTGGGCCGACTCCTGGTGGGCGCCGCCGGCAGCGAGATCGACATCGACCTCGACGCCAAGCTGCAGGCCTGGACCATCCTCGATGCGCTCCTGGCCCACGCGGCGCCGGACACCATCGTCGTCAGCGAAGCGGCCGCGCCCTTCCTGGAGCGCCGCTTCGAGTTGAGCGCCGAGGGCCCGCTGGAACGGGCGCGAGGCCGGACCTACCGGCTCGTGGGCCACGAGCGGCCGTTCGGCGCAGGCCCGCGAATGGCCCCGTTCATCGGCCGGCGCGATTCCCTGCAGCTCCTGCACACTCTGCTGGCCGCGGCTATGCGCGGCCAGGGGCAGCTCGTCGGCGTCGTGGGTGAGGCCGGGCTCGGCAAGTCCCGCCTCATCGCCGAGTTCCGCCAGAGCCTGGCCGACCTGCCGGTCACGTACCGGGAGGGCACGTGCCTGTCCTACGGCGATGCCATCCCTTACCTGCCGGTGCTGGCCATTCTTCGCCAGAACTGCGGCGTCACCGAGTCCGACACGGCGCCGACCATCGTGCAGCGGGTGCGCCAGAGCCTGGAGACGCTCGGGATGAATCCCGATGAGGGGGCGCCGTACCTGCTGCAGCTTCTGGGCCTCGGCGAGGGCACGGAGCCGCTGGCCCCGCTCACCCCGGAGGCGCTGAAGCTGCGCACGCTGCAGACGCTCCGCCAGATGGTGCTCAACGCCAGCCGCCAGCAGCCCATCGTGTTCGTGGTCGAGGATCTGCACTGGATCGACCGCACCTCGGAGGAGCTGTTCGCGGCGCTCGCCGAGGACCTGCCCGGCGCCCCGATCCTGTTCCTGGCGACGTACCGGCCTGGCTATCGGCCACCCTGGATCGAGCGGTCGTTCTCGACCCAGGTCGCCCTGCCCCCGCTGGCTACCGACGAGAGCCGAACGATGATGCGCGCGCTCCTCCGCCGCGACGTGCCCGAGCAGCTGGAACGGTTGATCCTCGACAAGGCGGAAGGTAATCCGTTCTTCCTCGAGGAGCTCTGCCGCTCGGTGGAGGAGCAGGACGATTTCACGACCATCCCCGCCGTCCCCGACACCATCGAAGCGCTCCTGCTCGCCCGGATCGAGCGCCTGCCCGAGGAAACCCGCCAACTGCTGCAGACCGCCGCCGTGCTGGGCCGGGAGTTCCCGCTCCGGCTGCTCAGCGCCGTGTGGGACGATCAGGGCTCCCTGGAGCCGCATCTGGGAGCCCTGACCGGTCTGGAGTTCCTCTACCAGCGGGCCAGTCGCGACGACACCGTCTACGTCTTCAAGCACGCCCTCACCCAGGAGGTGGCGTACGCGAGCCTGCCGCTGCCGCAGCGCCGCGCCGTGCACGTCGCCGCCGGCCGGAGTCTGGAAGCCCTCTACGCCGGGCGCCTGGACGAGGCCTGCGGCCGCCTGGCCTATCACTACGCGCGGACGGAGGATGCGCCCAAGGCGGTCGAGTATCTGAGCCGGTTCGCCGAGAAGGTGGCCCGCAACGCCCACGAGGAGGCCGTGCGCGCCCTCAAAGAGGCGCTCCAGCACGTCGAGCGGCTGCCCGCCGACGTGCGGGACCGCCGTCATCTCGACCTGGTGCTGCGCCTGCCCTACTCGCTGGTGCCGCTGGGACGGATCGAGGAGATCCAGGATCTCTTGCTCCGCGAGCACGAGCGGGTGGAGCGATTCGGCGACCCGGCGCTGACGAGCCACTACTACTTCCTGCTCGCGCGCACCTACATCCTCGGCAGCCACGATCAGGCCATCGAGTGCGCGCGGCGGGCGATCGCCGCCGCCGAGCGCTGTGGCGACGACGCGATGAAAGGCCGCGCGTACAGCGTGCTGGCCCTGGCTGCCGCCCTGTCGGGGCGCGCGACGCAGGGCATGGAGGACGGCCGGACGGCGGTGGCCCTGCTCGTGAAGACGGGCGACCGCGCATGGCTGGGCGACGCCTACTGGGCGCTGGGACTGTGCTGCTGCCAGACCGCGGCGTTTTCCGAGGCGCTGGCCGCGGAGAGCCAGGCCCAGGCGATCGCCGAGACGATCGGCGACGAGCGGCTGGGCGCCTCGGCGGCCTGGGTCACCGGCATCGTGCAGGCCGCGATGGGCGAATGCGAGGCGGCCATCGAGACCTGTCAGCGCGCCGTGCAGCAGGCTCGCGATGCGCTCAACATCGCGATCACCACCGGCTGTCTGGGATTCGCCTATCTGGAGAACGGAGACACGACCCGGGCCATCCCGGCGCTCGAGCAGGCCATCCCGCTGCTCCACGCCTCCCGCTTCCGCACCTTCGAGGCCTGGTTCACGACGTTCCTGGCCGAGGCCCACCGGCGGGACGGACGGTTGGAGACCGCGGAATCGCTCGCCCAGCGCGCCCTGGAGATCGCCATGCAGGCCAAGTTCGGCATCGGGATGGGGTGGGCGCAGCAGGCGCTCGGGCGGATCGCGCAGACCCGCGGAGAGCTGGCCGTCGCCGAGGCGAAGTTCGAAGAGGCCCGGCGCACCTTCGACACGCTCCGCTCCCGCTACGAATCGGCCCGCACGTGTCTGGACCTGGCGGGCACCGCCGCCGCCCGCCGCGACAGCCCGGCGGCGGGCAAGTATCTCGCCGCGGCCCGCACGCTCTTCGCCACGCTCCGGGTGCCTCGCTACGTCGAGCGGACGCACGCGCTGGCCGACGCCTGGGGGCTGTCGCTCCCGGGGGACGCGGCATAAGCGCGAGCATCGTCTCGCTCGGGCCCCCCGGTCGCTGGCCTACGCGGCGGCGTCGATCAAGGCAAGCCCGGTGTCCCGGTCCGTCTTGCGGCGCAACGGCCGGGGCGATTCCGTCAGGATCAGCTCGAGCGTCGGCCACACGTGCCCTTCGATGAGATGGCCGCCGTGCGCGCGGCCGGCGGCGTCGCCGACGACGACGTGGGCGTGGACCCTCGGCGTCTGGCCGTCGAGCGCGATGTCGCCGACGAGGGAAAGGACCTCGACCTGCTCGGTGATCGGGATCCGCTTGTAGTCTTTCCTGCTCCTGTCGAAGTACCCGAGGACCACGTCACTCAACGCCCCGATGGCCGTGAAGTGAGCCGCGGTCAGCGCCCGTTCTTTCGCGAACGCCGTGAGCGTGTCGATTACCTCGTCGCCCTTGTCGAAGATCAGCGCTATGGTCGTGGGACCGGCATCGCCCAGCACCGTCGCCTTCATGCTGCCTCCTTCGTGTCGTTCGTGGCGCCGCGCGGGTCTCCGCGTCGTCCGGGGCCTCAGGGCGAACCCCGCCAGCGCCACGATCGGCAATCGCTGCGACCATGAGGATGGGTTCAGGCCAGCCCGGCGGAACGGCCATCACACCGTGGCTCAGGCGGCCCGGCCGCCGGAGCCGGGTTCCGGTCCGCCGCCGGCGGCCAGGAGGGCGCCGGCGACGGCGGTCAGCCCTCCCATCACGAGCGCGAGCCAGCCCCGGTGCGTCGTGAGCCAGAGATGCAGGCTCGACGGCCTGGCGCGGTCGTCGAACCGGCCGTGGGCGCCATGATCGCCCACGACCGGCTCCCACAAATTGTCCTGCCGGCCCGGCGGCAGCGGCTCGTCCGTCTGCTGCGATTCCCACCCGGTCCGGGCCAGGTACCAGTCGCCCAGACGGGGGAGGAGCTTGTTGCCCACGATGGCCAGGAGGGTGGAAAAGCCGACGTAGAGCTCCGGGCGCTCATGCTCGGCCGCCCAGAGCACGGCGCGGGCGGCGACCTCGGGCTGGTAGATCGGTGGGACCGGCTGCGGCCGCCGCGGCAGGCGAGTCTTGCTCCACTCGAACTGGGGAGTATTGAGCGCGGGCATCTGGACGATCGTCACCCGGACCCGGCTGCCGTCGTGGCGCAGCTCGGTGCGGAGCGATTCCGTGAAGCCCTCCACGGCATGCTTGGCGGCACAGTAGGCCGACTGCAGCGGGATGGCGCGATAGGCCAGGGCCGAGCCGACCTGGACGATGACGCCACGGTCGCGCGGGAGCATACGCTTGAGCGCGGCGAGCGTGCCATAGACGTAGCCGAGATAGGTCACCTCGGTCACGCGACGGAACTCGTTCGACGTCATGAGCCTCACCGGCGAGAAGACGGACGCCATCGCGTTGTTCACCCACACGTCGATAGGACCGAAGGTCTCTTCGACGGCCGTGGCGGCGGCTTCGACTTGCTCGGCGTCGGAGACGTCGGTCGGCACGGCGAGCGCCTGGCCGCCTGCTGCCTCGACGTCACGCCGGGCCCCGTCGAGTCCGTCGTGGCCGCGAGCGAGCAGACCGAGCCGGGCGCCTCGCTCGGCGAACAGCCGCACCACCGCCCGGCCCACGCCGGCGGATGCGCCGGTCACGACGACGACTTGCGATGTCGGGGTGCTGGTCATGCCAGGGTCTCCTCACGGCGGATCTCGAGCGTTCCCTCGCGAACCGAGGCGTCAGCCCAACGTCGCCGTCGTCACCCTTTCGCTGAAATTGGAGGTCGACGCGGGCCTGGCCGACCCGAACGTCGCGTAGCTCGACCCATTCGAGCCAGGCCGGCAGCCGGGGCCGATGAACCCGCAGGCATCCAGCCAGGGCATTGCTTGCAAGCATGATGCCGGTGGAAGGCCGAGCGGCGGCCTAGGACGGTGAGTCTTTTCTGATCTGCTCCTTGAGAGGCGCCCGCCAGCGCAGCGCGGCGAAGTTGATCGCGGCCAGCACGACGGCGATCTCGTAGCGGCCGAACGCGACCGCCGCCCCGGTGGCGCCGGTGTTCCAGACGCTGGCCGCAGTCGCGGTCCCGCGCACGACGCCGTCGCTCTTGAGAATGGCGCCGCCGCCGATGAAGCCGATCCCGGTCATGAGGCCCTCGATCACGCGAGCCTGGCCTTCCTGGTGCCCGGTCAGGACCCGGCTGGCGATGAGGATGTAGCCGCAGCTGGCCATGGCCACCAGGGGAAACGTGCGCAGGCCCGCGCTTCGCTCGCTCTGCTCGCGCTCACAGCCGACCGGCAAGCCAGGGCGAAGGCGACCGCGATCTGTCCAAGATTCGTCGCCATCAGGCCGATGTCGATGAGATCTGCGCCCATGGCGGCGATGGTATCATCGCCGCCCGATGACCCCGGCCCGCCTCAGCATCCGCCGCGCCTCGCTCCGCGACACGCCCACGATCCTGGCCCTCATCCGGGGCCTGGCCCGCTACGAGCGGCTCGCGCACCAGGTCGAGGCGACCGCGGGGCGCCTGCGCCGCGACGGCTTCGGGCGCCGGCGTTACTTCGAGGCCCTGATCGGGCGCCGGAACGGCCGCCCGGTGGGATTCGCGCTCTACTACTTCGCGTATTCGACGTTCCTGGCCCGGCCCACCCTGTACCTGGAGGATCTCTTCGTGCTTCCCGCGGAGCGGCGTCGAGGCGTGGGCCGCGCGCTGCTGCGAGCGGTGGCCGCCGTCGCCGTGCGGCGTGGCTGCGGGCGGATGGAATGGACCGTGCTCGACTGGAACCGGCCGGCGATCCGCTTCTACCGGCGCCTCGGCGCCGAGCTGCACCGCGAGTGGCTGCTCACGC
Source organism: Candidatus Methylomirabilota bacterium (assembly GCA_035709005.1). Lineage (NCBI taxonomy): Bacteria > Methylomirabilota (SeqCode) > Candidatus Methylomirabilota bacterium. The sequence goes on from DASTFB010000124.1 coordinate 17,851, forward strand.
GCCTCACCGGCGTTCCGCTGCGACGTCTGGCCTCGGGGACGCGAGCGAGCGCCGCACCAGGACGGCGCCGATCAGGAGCAGGAGCGCGACGAGCCCGCCGGGCAGGAGCCACGGCGCGCGCGCGGTGAGCAGGCCGCTCAGGAACGGCCCCAGAAAGATTCCGCCATCGACGCCGACCCGGTAGAGGGCCGTCCGCCAGCCGATCTGGGCGGCCGGCGTCTCGCCGCGCAACAGGCTCAGCGGCAGCGTCCAGCCGGCCATGGCGATTCCCACGAGCGCGCAGCCCACCACCAGCGCGGTGAACTCCCCGAAGGCCACGAGCCCCACGCCGGCTCCGAACACCAGGAGCATCAGCCCGAGCACCCGGGACGCGCCGTGGCGGTCGGCGAGCGCTCCCGCCGGCAGCAGGCAGAGAATATCGAAGAGCTGCAGCGTCAGCAGCAGGCCGGCGATGCCGTTGCGGGTCAGGGCGAAGTCGCGATCGCCGCGCAGCGGGATGACGAACTGCTCCAGCGTGGCGTAAGCGACGGCGATGACACCGCCGGCCGCGAAGGCCAGGACGACGGTGCGCGTCACCGGCGCGGCCCCGGCAGACCGGCGCACGAGCCAGCGCCGCGGTCCCGGGGCATCCGCCGGCACGACCGCCAGGACGGCGGGAATGAGCGCGAGCCCCAGGAGCTGGGGCGTGCAGGTGAGCAGGAACGCCACATTCCAGGGCAGGCTCGTGGGCAGGAGCCCGAGGATGATCGTGGCCCCCAGGATCCCGAGCATCGCGGAAAACTCGAACGCGCTCAGGGCGGACCCGAGCCGGCCCGTCGCCTGAAAGCGCAGGATCGCCGTCAGGCCCGCGACGACGCCGAGGGCGTGGGCCACCCCCATGATCGCCCGCGCCGCGATGATGACGGGCAGAGGGCCACCGCTGCCCAGCAGCAGCACGCCGCCGAGCAGCAGCACCGGTGAGAGCCCGAGGGCCGCGCGCAGCCGGCCGCTGATGAAGATGCCGATGGGGACGTCGGCGACCATCCGGGCGAACCCGAACGCCGCGGCGACCGCTCCGAGCTGCCAATCCGCCAGCGCTCCGGCCCGGCCGATCTCGGGAAGCAGGGCCGGGAACGCGCCGATGGACACCGTGTTGGCGAAGATCAGCAGACAGAGCAGGACGATGAGAGGCGGCGGTCGCACGACGGCGAAGTGACGCGAAGCCGGACGCGGGGCTCAGCCGGGCCCGCCGCCCCGGTCACCGTAGAAGGCGCAGGCGTTGTCCCAGACGATCTTCTGCTTGACGGCCTCGGCGAGCGGCTGCGCCCGCATGGCCTCGGCCGTCGCCGGCCAGCGGTGATCGGGGTGCGGGTAGTCGCTGGCGAACAGGACTCGGTCTTCCCCGATGAGCGAGACCACCTGCCCGAGATAGGGCTCGTCGGGCTCGCAGGACACCCAGCACTGGCGCCGGAAGTACTCGCTGGGGCGCAGGCTGAGCTGAGGCTCGCCGCGGACCTCGCGCGTCTTCTCCCAGTGCTCGTCCATCCGCCAGAGCCAGTACGGCACCCAGCCACAGCCGGCCTCGAGAAACGCCACGCGCAGCCCGGGGTGCCGCTCCAGCACGCCCCCGCCGACGAGGGCCAGCATGGCCAGCATCTGCTCCAGCGGATGCGAGGCCGTGTGGCAGGCGAAAAACGTGCGAAAACGGTCGGCGCCGGCCGCCGGCAGGTGCGCTCCCACGCCTTCGTGGATGCCGACGGCGAGTCCCCGCTGCTCGCAAACCGTCCACAACGGCTCATAGGCAGGATCGTCGAGCCCGCGCCCCTGGACGGGGTTGGGGCGCACGAAGACGGCCGGGAAGCGCCGGTCGGCCACGCGCCGGGCCTCCGCCGCCGCCAGGGCGGGATCGTGGAGCCCGACGAGCATCGCCACCGGACGGAGCCGATCGGGCGCGTAGGCGCAGAAGTCCACGATCCAGTCGTTGTAGGCGCGGCAGACGGCGATGGCCAGCTCGGGGTCGAGATCGTCGACGGCGGCGACGTAGAGGCCCTGGGTCGGGTAGAGGTACGCCAGCTCGATGCCGCCCTGGTCCATCGCCTTCACCTGGGAGGCCGCGTCGTACCCGGCCCGGAGCGGCTCGGCCAGATACGCCTTGACTCGAGCCGCGAAGGCCTCGCGCATCGCCGGACTCACGCATTCGGCGCGGGGCGACAGGCGGCCTCCGCTCTCGAAGTTGCTGCGACCGTCGGGCCCACGCCGGACACGGGGAGCCCGATCGCGGAAGCGCGGCTCGATGTAGCGCCCCCACATGCCGGCGGGCTCCATCACGTGACCGTCGGCGTCGATCATCGGCAGCGCGGGGGACGACATCGTGGCTTCCTAGGTACGGCATCGCCCTGCCGCTGTCAACGAGGGCGGCTGCCTGTTATCCTTGCCGGCACTCGGTGCTGACCCGAGGCGCCGGCAACCGGGGCGCCCGTGGCAGGAGCGATCAGTCTATAATCGCCGGAATCCGTTCCGCCACACGGGAGGGCAGGGACCGGAATGAAACGCTACATCATCAAGCGTGTCGGCTACTCGCTGATCTCGCTCTTCCTCCTGTCCGTCGTCATCTTCTTCTTCGTGCGCGTGACCGGGGACCCCGCCGTGCTGCTGGTGGAGCCGGGAGCCAGCCAGTCAGACCTCGAGGCCATCCGCGAGCAGCTCGGCCTGGACCGTCCCCTGAGCGTCCAGTACATGACCTTCCTCCGGGACCTGCTGCGGGGCGACTTCGGCCACTCCTTCTACTACCGCACGCCCGTCCTGGAGCTCTACCTGTCGCGCCTGCCGAATTCGCTCCTCCTGGCCTCGGTGGCGATGCTCTTCTCTCTCTTCATCGGCATTCCCAGCGGCATCCTGGCCGCCGTGCGGCTCAACGGCTGGTGGGACCGCGTGGGAAAGATCTTCGCGCTGCTGGGCCAGTCGCTGCCGTCCTTCTGGGTGGGCCTGATGCTGATCCTCTTCTTCTCCGTTCATCTCGGCTGGCTACCTTCCTCGGGCTCGGGCACCGTCTGGCACGTGCTGATGCCGGCGGTCGCCCTGGGCTGGCTCTTCGCGGCCGCCCACATGCGGCTCACGCGCTCGTCGATGCTCGAGGTGCTGGGTTCCGAGTACGTCAAGCTGGCCCGGCTCAAGGGCCTGCCCGAGGCCCTGGTCATCGCCAAGCACGCCTTCAAGAACGCCCTCATCCCGGTGCTGACCCTGGCCGGTATCAACCTCATCATCATGGTCAACACCACCATCGTCGTGGAGACGGTGTTCGCCTGGCCGGGGGTCGGCCGGCTGCTCTACGAAGGCATCTCCTTCCGGGACTTCCCCGTCGTCCAGGCGACGGTCGTGCTCTGCGGCGCGATGATCGTGGCCGTGAACCTGGTCGTCGACGTGCTCTACGCCGTCATCGACCCGAGGATCCGTTATGACTGAAAGAGCCTCGAGCGCGACGCTGAACGGCGGCCGCGTCGGCGCCTTCACCGCGGCCTGGCGCATCGCCTCCGTCGGCACCCGCGGCTACCCGGTCGTGCCGATCGCCATCATCGTCATCACGGCGCTCGTGGCGATCTTCGCGGAGTACCTGGCCCCCCACGACTCCGAGGTGGGCATCCTGGGAGCGCGGTTCAAGCCGCCCGCCTGGCAGGCCGGCGGCGACCCCGCGTACCTGCTCGGCACCGATCACCTCGGGCGCGACGTGCTGTCGCGACTCATCTTCGGCGCCCGCGTGTCGATGATCGTGGGCTTCTTCGCCGTGATCGTGGCCGGCGTCATCGGCACCGCGCTGGGCATCATCTCCGGCTACTTCGGCGGCTGGGTCGATCAGGTCATCATGCGCATCACCGATACCTGGCTCGCCTTCCCGGCCCTGATCTTCGCCATCTTCCTGGCCGCCATCCTGGGACCCAGCCTGACGAACATCATCATCATCCTGGGCGCGGTCTTCTGGACCCGCTACGCCCGCGTCATCCGCGGCGAGGTGTTGTCGCTCAAGGAGCGCGACTTCGTGCGGCTGGCCGTCGTGGCCAACTGCTCGACGTGGACGATCATGCGGCGCCACATCCTGCCCAACGTGGTCAACTCCGCGATCGTGCTGGGCAGCCTGCAGCTCGGTATCGTGATCATCGCCGAGGCCACCCTGTCCTTCCTCGGCGTCGGGGTGCCGCCCCCGCAGCCGGCCTGGGGCCTGATGCTGGCCGACGGCAAGAAGGGGATGATGGCGGGCTACTGGTGGCTCACCGTGCTGCCGGGCACGTGCATCATGCTCATGGTTCTGGCCGCCAACCTGCTGGGGGACTGGCTCCGCGTGAAGCTGGACCCGCAGCTCCGGCAGCTGTGACAGCGAGACCTGCGCTCCTCCTGCGCGCCGGCCACGTGATCCGGTGAGCGCTAGCCCGCTGCTCCAGCTCCGGGGGCTCAGCACGCATTACGTTTCGGCCCGGGGCACGCGCGTCGTCCGCGCGGTGGACGATGTGTCACTCACGCTGGGCGCCGGCGAGACGCTGGGCGTCGTGGGGGAGTCGGGCTCGGGCAAGACCACCCTGGCCCTGACGATCCTCAGGCTGCTGCCGCCGGCGGCCCGCATCGTGGCCGGCCAGCTGCTCTTCGAGGGCGAGGACCTCCTGGCCAAATCCGACGCCGAGATGCGCCGGATCCGGGGCAAGCGCATCGCCATGATCCTGCAGGACCCCATGGCGTCGCTGAACCCGCTCTTCACGATCGGCGACCAGATCGCCGAGCCCATCCGGGTCCACGAGCGCACCAAGCGGGCCAGCGCCTGGGACCGGGCCCGCGAGCTGCTGCGCGCCGTGAAGATCCCGGCCGCCGAGTCCCGGCTGCGCGACTATCCGCATCAGCTGTCCGGCGGCATGCGCCAGCGCATCGTCGGCGCCATCGCGATCTCGTGCGGGCCCCGCCTGCTCATCGCGGACGAGCCGACGACCAGCCTGGACGTCACGATCCAGGCGCAATACCTGAAGCTGCTGCGCGAGCTGCAGCGCCAGCACGGCCTGGCTCTGATCTTCATCACGCACAATCTGGGCATCGTGGCCAAGATGTGCGATCAGGTCGCCGTCATGTACGCGGGGCGGCTGATCGAGTCCGGCCCGGTGCACCAGATCTTCGATGCCCCGGCCCATCCGTACACGCGCGCGCTGCTCGAGTCGATTCCCCGGATGGGCGACGCCGATCGCCGCCTCACCGCCATCGACGGGCAACCACCGGATCTGGCCGACCCGCCCGGCGGCTGCGCCTTTCATCCGCGGTGCCCCAAGATGGTGGACCGCTGCCGCCGGGAAGAGCCTCCGGCCTTCGACATCGCCGCGGACCAGGTGGCCCGCTGCTGGCTGGCGGCACCGGCGGGACGCTGATGGCCCGAGTCCCCAGCCCGGCCGGGCCCGCCCCGTGAAGCCGCTGATCGCCTTCGGCCTCTGGCCGTGGGTGGATCAGCATCGCCGTGCCTTCGAGCCGCCGGTGGGCAACAAGGTCATCTGGGAAGACTCTCAGTTCACCGCCATGATCGTCCGCGGACCCAACGCCCGGCGGGATTTCCACGTGGATCCCTCGGACGAGATCTTCTACATGCTGAAGGGCGACATGGACCTGGAGTACATCGAGAACGGCGCGCGCCGCCACCAGACGATCCGTGAGGGCGAGCTGTTCTTGGTCCCCGCCCTGACGCCGCACTCGCCGCACCGGCCGGCCGACACCTGGGGCCTGGTGATCGAGATCAAGCGCCGACCGGACCAGATCGAATCGCTCCGCTGGTACTGCGAGCGCTGCGACGGGCTGCTCCACGAGGTCACCATGCACGTGGCCGATATCGAGCGCGAGCTCAAGGCCGCCATCGAAGGATTCGACGCCAGCCCGGAGCTCCGCACCTGCCGGCGGTGCGGCCACATCCAGCCCGAGCAGCTACCCGGAGCCTGACACGCTCATGCCCCTGCTCGAGGCCATCGACCTGGTCAAGCACTTCCCCGTCAAGCGCGGCGTTTTCGCCCACCAGGTGGGCGCCGTCCGCGCGGTCGACGGCATCGCTTTCAGCATCGAGCCCGGCCGCACGCTGGGGCTCGTCGGAGAATCGGGGTGCGGCAAGTCCACCACGGCCAAGCTGGTGCTCAAGCTGGAGGAGCCGTCCGGTGGCAGCATCATCTTCCAGGGCCGGCGGCTCCAGCAGCTCGACGCTGCCGGCCTGGGGGAGTATCGGCGCTCGGTCCAGGCGGTATTCCAGGATCCCTACGCGTCCCTCAATCCCAGGATGCGGGTGGGCGCCATCATCGCCGAGCCGCTCGTGACCAACGAGCGGGTGACGAGAGCTGAGGTCAACCGCCGCGTGGCGCGTCTGCTGGAGCGGGTGGGGCTTCCCGAGCGCTCGCGCGACCTCTTTCCCCACGAGTTCTCGGGCGGGCAGCGCCAGCGCATCGCCATCGCCCGGGCCCTGGCCCTCGAGCCGAAGCTGGTCGTGCTCGACGAGCCCGTCTCGGCCCTGGACGTGTCGATCCGCGCTCAGATCCTCAACCTGCTGCGCGATCTCCAGGCCCAGCTGGGACTGGCCTATCTCTTCATCGCGCACGACCTGGCCGCAGTGGCCCACATGAGCCACACCGTGGCCGTGATGTATCTGGGGAAATTCGTCGAGGTGGGCGCGGCCCGGGTCATCGCCACCCGGCCCAAACATCCGTACACACAAGCGCTGTTCGCCGCGGCCCTGCCCGCGCATCCGGCCGAGCAGCGCGAGGACATCGTGCTTCCGGGCGAGGTGCCGAGCCCGCTCGATCCGCCGGCCGGCTGCCGCTTCCATCCGCGGTGTCCACAAGTCATGCGCCACTGCGCCGACGAGGAGCCCAAGCTGCAGACCGTCGACGGCCGCCAGACGGCCTGCCATCTGTACAGCAGGACCAGCTGAGGCCGAGCCGCTGCTACGCTGCGGGCCGGGCGCCCGCCCACACGTTACGGCAGCGCGTCTCCGTGATGAGCGCCGCGGCCGCGACCGCGGCCACGGCAATGGCCAGACAGACGCCGAAGGCGGCGGTCCACGCCGGGACTGGATAGAGTCGCATCCCGTCGACCATACCGCCCGCCCAGCCCGCATCGAGGATCACTCCGGTGAGCCACTGCAGCACCGCGATGAGCAGGAAGATCGGCATGTTGCAGAATCCCACGACGATGCCCACGCGGGAGGGATCGTTGACTTCCCGCACGCACGACCAGACCAGGACGAGCCCGCAGGAGGCCAGGCCCATCAGGAAGAAGAACGGAGCCAGCAGCTCGACAGGCGGCCGCCAGGCCGGGACCGCCAGCGGCAGCCAGCAGGCGGCGTAGAACGTGGCCGAGACGACGAACGGCAGCCGGCGGGCGCCCAGCCACCGGTCTGAGATCCACCCCGCCAGCGGCGCGCCGGCCACCACACCCACGGCGATGGCCGACACGAGGGTGGCGGCGTGGACTCGCGACAGATCGTAAACCTGGATCAGGTACGGCACGCCCCACAGCCCCAGGAAGCTGATGAGGGTCGCGTAGATACCGCCCGCGGCCACGATGGGAGGCCACGTGCGCGCGTTGCGCACGACGGCCGGAATGCCGCGCACCACCTCACCTACCCGGGGAACGTGCGGGCGGCGGCCGTCCGCCGCCACCGGGGGCAGCCCGAGCGCCTCCGGCCGGTCCCGCACGGCGAAGAGCGCCACGAGCCCCAGCAGACAGGTCACGCCGCCGATGACCACGAAGCTCTGGCGCCAGCCGATGGCCTCGACCAACAGGGCCAGTGGCGAGGCCGCGACGAGCCCACCGAGGTTACCTATGGTCTGGCTCAAGCCCGACACGGTGGCGAACTCGTCGGGACGAAACCAGTCGGCGGCGAGCGTCAGGAACGCGATGAGCACGACCGAGGCGCCGAGCCCGACGGCCAGTCGGCCGACGACGGCCACGCCGAACACCGGGGCCAGGCCGAACACCAGGGCGCCCGTCCCCATCGCCGCGCCGGCGAGGGCCAGCGTGCGCCGCGCACCGAAGACGTCGACCAGGCTGCCGCCGACCAGCGCCATCACCACGAAGACGTAAGGATAGATGGCGGCCAGCGTTCCCAGCGCGGCCGCGGGCACCGCGAAGGCCTGCATCAGGTCGGCGGCCACGACGGCGGGGGCCACCCTGTGGAAGTAGGACACGAAATAGATGGCGGCGGGAACGGCCAGGACCAGCCACCGCACGCGCCGGGCACGTCGCACATCCGCGAGCGGGAGAGTCATGGCGGCGAGCTATTCTACGCGGCGTGGGCGCTTGGCCGCCCGCCGCGAGTCTTCTGTCAGCTTTACAATCGGGCGGACAGAACGAGGAGCTGGCGCGAGCGCTGCGCGTGTTGAGGCCGATTTCTGCGTGGCCGGTCCGCGAACGCCGTGTTAGGGTGTCTCTTCGTGCGGCTGGTTCTGGCCCTTTTGCTGCTGGTCGGCGTGTTCATCGGTGGTCGGGCCAACCTGTCGGCGGATACGCCCCGCATTGGCCGCCCCGCCCACCACGCGGCCCGTGGCTTTCAAAACCTCAGTCCCCAGTACTCCTACTCGATGTTCGGCCGCGCGGTGAGCCTGGTCCGCCGGAGCTTCGAGCCGGTACCTCGGCTGGGTCCCCTGCTGCCCGTGCTGCCGAACGACGGGGAATACTTGCGGCACAATGGATACGAACCGACGGTGACGTGGGTCGGGCACGCCACGCTCCTGGTCCAGCTCGGCAGCGTCAACATCCTCACCGATCCCATCTGGAGCGAGCGAGCCAGCCCGGTGCGCTTCGCGGGACCCCGGCGGCTGGTGCCTCCGGGGATCCGCTTCGAGGACCTGCCGCCGATCCACGCCGTCATCATCTCGCACGACCACTACGACCATCTCGACGAGGAGACCGTCCGACGGCTGGCCGCCACGCACAGGCCGCGATTCTTCGTGCCCCTCGGCCTCAAGACCTGGCTGGCCGACCTGGGAGTCTCCGATGTGATCGAGCTCGACTGGTGGCAGACGAGCAGATTCCGCGGCCTGGCCTTCACCTCCACACCGGCCCAGCATTCGTCGGGGCGAGGCCTGCACGACCAGAATCTGCGGCTGTGGTCGTCCTGGGTCATCACCGCGGGCAACCGCCGGTTTTTCTTCGCGGGCGATACCGGCTACGACCCCACGATGCGGGAGATCGGCACCCGGCTCGGCCCCTTTCACCTGGCCGCCATCCCGATCGGCGGCTACTCGGCGCTCGGGCCGCACCCGAACCATGTGAATCCCGAGGAAGCCGTGGCGCTGCTGGCCGACGTGCGGGGACGGCTCATGGTGCCGATGCACTGGGGCACGTTCGACATGAACCGGGAGCCGTTCCGTGAGCCCCCGGACCGGCTCCTGGGCGAGGCGGAACGCCGAGGCGTCGAGCCGATGATCCGGATCCTCAGCCCCGGACAGACCATCCCCTGGTAGCGCGCATCAGGGTGGCAGCGACACCCCGTTGAGCCGGGTCGTGGCCCTGATGGGCACCGGCTTGAGCAAGGCCTGCATCACGAAGCACCCCCGCTCGGCGTTGCGGACGACCCTGGCGACGCGCTCTGGCGCGTCAGGAGAATCGAGCTCCAGCGTCGTCTCGGCGCCGACCATCTGGGCCTCGATCGTATCGTTGAGCACGGAACCGTCCACCCGATAACGTGCCGTCACGCGCATCCGCATCCTGTCCACCTTGACCTTCAGCATGTGCCCGTACCGGGACACCTGGGTCATGAGTCAGAAGGCCAGCGCGGCCGAGAAGTACATGAGGGGCGTCGGGGCCGATCCGAGCCCGCCCAGATTCGGCCCCTCGTCAGAGGCGAACGTCATGTGGCCCGCTCCCCCGCGGCTCACGGTCGCCACCTTGAGAAATGGCGTCACCCCGTGCACGTCGGCCTCGAAGACGATCTCCCGCGTGCGAATCGCCGGATCCAGCCCTTCGGGCGCGGTCACGATTTCTTTTCCTGGGCCACCGCCGCCTCGGCCGCCTGGAAGCCGATGCGGCTGTGCGTGCCGTCGCAGAAGGGCTTGCTGACCGAAGCGCCACAGCGGCACAGGGCGATGCGCGGACGGCCCGTGGTGTCCGCGCGAGCGCCGGTGGGATCGTAGATCTCCACGTCGCCTTCCACGAGGTACGGGCCGTTGGGACGGCAAGTGATCTTGACGGTCATCGTGGCCTCCTTGGCGGTGCTCGGATCGCGAGCGATACGATATCACGCGGCGGGCGTACACTAGGGCCGTGCGAGAGCCCGGAGCCATCCTCCTCGTGGCGTGCTACGAGCTCGGGCACCAGCCGCTGGCCGTGGCCTGGCCGGCGGCCTTTCTGAAGATGCGAGGGTACGCGCCGTCGATCCTGGACGTCTCGGTCGAGCCCCTCGACGCCGACCGCGTCCGGCGCGCCCGCGTGGTAGCGATCTCGGTGCCCATGCACACCGCGCTCCGGCTCGGGACCACGGTGGCCCGGCGCGTTCGCGAGCTGAACCCCGGCGCCCATCTCTGCTTCTTCGGCCTCTACGCCACGCTCAACGCCGACTACCTCCTGGCGCACGTCGCGGACTCCGTGCTCGGGGGCGAGGTCGAGGACGCGCTCGTCGAGCTCGTCGAGCGGCTCGAGCGGGGCGATGGTGGCGGGGCGGCCGGGGCGGGTGAGGGTCTCCGGAACCACGAGGACGGCGATCAGCAGACCAGAGGCGGCTGGGCTCCACCTCGCGGGTTGTGGCCGGTCGAGAGTTGGAGGGAACGGGTTTCG
>DASTFB010000125.1 GCA_035709005.1 Candidatus Methylomirabilota bacterium
GATGATCCATCCCGAGCGGGTGCTCCCACGAAGGCGGCCCCAACGCCCGGGCCAGGTTCTGGCGCGCCGGGTCCTCGGCGGTGAAGAGAGGCGCGGCCAGGCAGACGAGGCCGAGGCTCAGCAGCAGGGCGAGGCCGGCCATGGCCGCCCGGTGGCGACGGAAGCGCTGCCAGGCCTCTAGATAAAGGCGCAGCCGTGGCCAGTCGCCGGCCAGCGGCGGCGGTTCAGCCGTAATGGATTCGAGGGTCGATGACGGCATAGAGCAGATCGACGATCAGATTGGTGAGGATGAAGAGCGCCGAGAACACCAGCACGATGCCCTGCACCATGGCGTAGTCGCGGGAGAAGATGGAGTCCACCAGGAGCAGGCCCATCCCCGGCCACCCGAAGACCGACTCGGTCAAGACGGCGCCGCCGAGCAGCGTGCCGAACTGGAGGCCCACCACGGTGATGATGGGGATGAGGGCGTTTTTCAGGGCGTGGCGAACCACCACCGCTGCCTCGGGCAGCCCCTTGGCCCGGGCAGTGCGCACGTAGTCCTGGCCCAGCACCTCCAGCACGCTGGCCCTCGTCATCCGGGCGATCAACGCCACCGAGAACGCGGCCAGCGTCAGCGTCGGCAGCACGATGCTGCCGGAGTCCTCCGACCCGGCGGCCGGCAACCAGTTGAGTTGCACCGCGAACACGATGATGAGCATGAGCCCGAGCCAGTACACCGGCATAGAGACACCGAACAACGTGGAGACCGAGAGCAGGTAGTCGAAGCGCGAGTACGGCCGCGTGGCGGCCAGGGTGCCGGCGGCGATGCCCAGCAGCGCGGCCAGAGCGGCGCTGGTCAGCGCGAGCTTCAGCGTGGCGGCCAGACGGGGCTGCAGCTCCACCAGCACAGGCTGCGACGTGCGTGCCGAGGTGCCGAGGTCTCCCTGCAGCAGGCGGGTGAAGAAGATGCCGTACTGGACGTGTAGCGGCTGCTCCAGCCCGAGCTCGACCCGAATACGCTGGACGTCCTCCTCGCTGGCCAGGAGGCCGGCGATGACACGGGCGGGATCCCCCGGCAGCACCCGCACCATCAGAAAGACGATGATGGAGACACCGAGCAGGGTGACGACCGAAGCCACGAGCCGCTGGGCGAGGTACCGCCGCGCGAACCTCATCGTCCCGGTGCGCCCTCCGAGCCTGAGGACTACCGCGGCCGCGCGTACACGGCGTAGAACTTCTCGTTCGGGATCGAGCTGATGTCTCGGATCTTCGCCGAGTGCACGATGGGATAGCGCTGCACGTAAAGGAAGATCCAGGGCGCCTCGCTCCACACCTTTCTGGAGATCTGGCAGTACAGCTCCTTGCGCTTGTCGGGCTTGGCCTCACTGTCGGCCGCCACGATCATCTCGTCGACTTTGGGATCCCTGTAGAAGCTCGTGGCGAGGCCGCCCGGTGGATGGTAGCTCGTCAGGAATTGAAGCATCTGCTGGGAGGAGTCCAGGAACGCGGGAGCCCACCCGAGGAGATGGAGCTCGGTGGTGTTCCCTTTGTCGAGCGGCGTCGTGATGGTCCTGATGTACGAGGGCCAATCCATCGTCTGCAGTGAAGCCTCCAGCCCGACCTCGCGGAGGAACCCGGCGATCGCCTGGGACACCTCTTTGTCCTGGGTGTAGCGGCCGGTGGGGTGGAGGAAGGACACCCTGGTGCCGGGCTTCACGCTGGCCTCGGCCAGCAGCTGCTTGGCCTTGGCCGGGTTGAACTCGTACGCCCCTTGCTTGCAGTACCCGAACAGGCTGGGAGCGGTGGGCGCGTCCATCGGGTCGGCGGCCCCGAACAGCACGTTCTTGATGATGGCTTGCTTGTCCACGGCGTAATTCAAGGCCTGCCGAACTCGGGGATCGGTGAATGGCGCTTTTTGCGTGTTGAAGGCCACGAAGATGGTCCGGTCGCTGGGAGCCAGCAGGACTTTCACCGCGGAATTACGATTGAGGGCCGGTAGGTCGGCCACCGGTGGCAGCACGATCAGGTCCACCTGCCCCGCGAGCAGCAGGCTCTCCCGGGTCGCGGCCTCGGGAACGATCCGGAACACGACCGTGTCGTAGAAGGGTTTCTTGCCCCAGTATTTGTCGTACTTCGTCACCGTGAGGCTCTCGCCCTTGCGGCGCTCCTTGAAGACGTAGGGGCCGGTCCCCACCGGATGCACGATGTTCTTGTACTCGTTGCCGTGCTTGACGGCCGAGGCCGGCGAGACGATGCCGGACGTGGTCCAGGACAACGCGAGGATCAACGGGGCCGAGGGCCGCTTCAGCGTGATCTTCACGGTGGAAGCATCCAGGATGTCGGTCTTCTCGATGGGATACGGCGCCCGGATCGGCACGCGGACGCTGCTGTCGGCCAGACGGTCGAAATTCCACTTGACGGCCTTGGCGTCGAACGCCGTCCCGTCGTGGAAGGTCACACCCTTGCGGAGCTTCAGGGTGTACTGCTTGCCGTCCGACGACATCGACCAGCTCTCGGCCAGCCCGGGCCGGATCTTGCCCTCCTGGTCTATGAAGGTCAGCGTCTCGACTACATAGTCGACCATGTTGGCCACCGTGGTCGTGGTCATCTGCACGGGGTCGAGGGTGTCGGGGTCGACGCCGACCGCGCCGCGGAACGTGGTGGCCGCGCCGGCCGCACCCCCGGCGGCGCCCAGCATGGTGAGGATCCCGACCGTTGCCACGAACATTCGCAGGCTTCGAAGGCGTGGAGCGCCCATGTGGTCCTCCCTTCACGCGCCGGTCCGTGTACGAAACGATCGTCCCCGGCGCGGTGTTTGTCAACGCCGGCCGGGTCCACCAACTCGCTCGAGACGCGAGGGCATGCGGACCGCTTGGCTGCGGTTATCTGATCAGTTGCGACGCTGCGCCGGGGCGGGCATGCTGGTCGGGACGACATTCGCCGAGGAGGGTTCCCCTATGACGCGACTCCTCCCCGCATCGTGGGCCCCGTATCTGCAGAGCGTGCTCCGTATCGTGGCCGCCTTCCTGTTCCTCACCCACGGGACGCAGAAGCTCTTCGGCGTCCCCGCCGCCGAGCCGCAACAGCCGGTGGAACTGCTGTCGCTGATGGGCCTGGCCGGCATCCTGGAGACGGTCGGTGGCCTGCTCCTGTTGCTCGGGCTCTTTACGGGGCCCGTGGCCCTGGTGCTCGCGGTCGAGATGGCGGGCGCCTACCTGATGGCTCACGCCCCCCGCGGCGCGTGGCCGCTTCTCAACGGGGGCGAGGTTCCGATCCTCTATGGGATCACGTGGCTCTACCTGTCGGCGGCCGGCGCCGGGCCGTGGAGCCTCGATGCGCTCCGCCGAGACCGCCCGGCCGACCGCCGGATCGAAGGCCGGCTCGCCGCGTAGGTGGAGGCCGAGCGCCCGGGCTAGGGCCGCGCCTCCAGGACCAGGTTGAACGGCGTCTCCGTCGCCCGGCGGAAGCTACGGCAACGTGCGGGTCCTCACGCGAGGCGAGCGCGTGTCGCCAGGGGCACTTCCCGATCGCTCGCTCGACGTGGCCGAGCTCATCGGCTAAGGCTCTCGCGTCCGTCCTCGCCGCCACGGCGAAGTTGTTCCGCAGATCCGCACAATTGACGAAGCTGCCATCTGGCAGTAGCATCGATGCCATAACTGTAAGGAGGTCCTGAATGGTCTCGACCGGGCGCCTTGTCCAGACGCTGGGCGGCAAGAGGTTGTTGAGGGAGCGCCCGGCAACGTACGCGGCGGTCATCGCCAGGGCCCGGGCGGGATTGCCGTACGCCACCCTCGAGGCCCTCGCGACTCGCTTCGCGATTCCCCAGGATGTCCTCGTCCACGTCCTGCATTTGCCGCCCCGCACGCTGGCCCGGCGGAAGAAGTCGGGCCGGCTGAGCCCCGATGAGTCCGACCGGCTCCTGCGCCTGGCGCGGGTCGTGGCGAGGGCGGCGGAGGTGCTCGGCAGCGAGAAGCGGGCCGGCGCCTGGCTGCGTGGACCGGTCCGCGCGCTGGGGAGCGTCCGGCCCCTCGATCTGCTCGACACCGACCTCGGGGCCCAGCAGGTCGAGCAGGTCCTCGGGCGCATCGAGCACGGCGTCTACAGCTGATCCGCGTCTGGCGGATCGCCCGTGCCCGGTACGCGGCCTTCGATGGCGAAGGAGCTCGCCGGCATGGCGGCCGCTGGAGCCGGCCGGGCGTCCCGGTCGTCTACACCTCGGCGAGCCTGGCGCTGGCCGCTCTCGAGATCTTCGTCAATCTCGAGCAACCCGAACCCCCGGGCGACCAGGTCGCGATCGCGGCCGAGATTCCCGAGACGCTGACGATCGCGCGGCTGGCGCCGTCGGAGCTACCGGCGAACTGGAGGAGCCATCCCGCACCGGAGGCACTCGCGGAGCTGGGAACGCATTGGGCCCATGAGGCCAAGACTCCGGTACTCGCCGTGCCCTCGGCCGTCATCCCCCAGGAGCTCAACTACCTGCTGAATCCTCGGCACGCCCACTTCAAACGCATCCGGGTCAGCGACCCGGTACCGTTCCGCTTCGATCCGCGCCTGCGACGCCGCTGACGTCAGCTCCGGCCCCGTGACCCGACCCCATGGAGTCTTCTACCGCTCGGCAGATAGTCGAACGCGCTGGCTCGAGATCGACATCTCCACGGTCCCTGGGGGTGGGGGTCGTCCGGCCCGCTCGGTGGCCCGGCCGTTCAGCCGACCGGCGTGGACCTCGCGGACGCAGCGAATCAGCACCTGCGGCCTGGAGGGAGGTCTTACACCATCAGCAGGCCCCGGCGCAGGCCGGTGGTGACCGCCTCGGTACGGCTCCGCGCGTGCAGCTTGTCGAGGATGGCCGCGATGTGGAACTTCACGGTGTGGGTCGAGATCTCGAGGCCCCGGGCGATCGCCCGGTTGCCCATGCCCTCGGCCATCATCGTGAGTATCTCGAGCTCTCGCGGCGTGAGCGGGTCGGTCCCGGCATCGTGCCCCGCGCCGCGGGCGCGGGGCGTTCTGGCGCCCGCGATTGGCGCCGAGGGATGGAGGACGACCAGGCCTGCGGCCACGGCCTCGATGCCGGCGGCGATCTCCGGCGCGGACGCGTCCCGCGGCAGTATGGCGCGCACGCCGGCGCGCAGCAGACGAACGAAGGCTGCCGGGGCCAACTCATCGGCCAGGAGCACGACGGGCGGCAGGCGGGGGGCTTGCGATAGGGCTCGAAGGACAGTCTCGGCGGGCCGGCCCCCCGGATCCACCAGGAGCACGTCGGCGTCGGCGGAGGCCGCTATGGCGTGGTTTCTGGTGCCGGTTAGGGAATCCAGCCGCAGGCCAGGCCGGGCGGCGACCAGCGCCTCCAGCCGGGCGCGCGCCATCGGCCTCGACGCGAGGACTGCCACGCCGATCATGATCTGGCAGAGCGGATCACGAAGGCCTGGACGAGGCGGCTCGGCACGGCCAGCGCCAGCCCGCCCGCGATCATCGCGTTGATGCCGATCACACGCCCGCACGCGTCGGCCATGGGGCCACCGGAGTTGCCGGGCGCCAGCCGCAGGTCGGCCTGAATCAAGCGGGCGCGGCTCCCCTCCCTCGGCGCTGCATGCACGACTCCCGTCGCCACGGCCCCGGCCAGGCCGAACGGAGAACCGACAGCCAGGACCAGCTCGCCGGGGCGGACACGATCGGAGTCGCCCACCGTGGCCGCCGGAAGATCGGCGGCTGCTACCTTGAGCAGAGCCAGGTCCAGCTGCCAGTCCCACCCGACGAGGGCTGCCGGAAGGCGGCGCCGATCGGCCAGCACGACCTGGGCGTCGTCGAGAGCGCGATGGACGCCCGCCACCACGTGAGCACTGGTGACGACTAGCCCATCGGCTCGCCAGATCACGCCAGCCCCACCGCCTCGCCCCCTGGTGCGCAGCTCCACCGTGATCGCCCGAAGCCGGGCGACCACGACGGCGAGCTCGCCCAGGAGCGTGTGCATCGTCTCGCTGGCCGCCATCCTATCGCCGCCGGGCAGGGCGTTCGCCGAGGGTGATCACGACGTCGAGAGGCGCGCCGGCGCGGAGCAGTGAGGCCCTCACGGCGGTGCCCGGTCGCCGCCCGACGAGGACGGCCTGGACGTCGCCGGGATCGTCGAGCGGCCGGCCTTCGAGGGCCACGAGCACGTCGCCCAGCATCACGCCGGCTCCGGCAGCGGGGCCATCAGCCTCGACGCTCACGACGATCAAGCTCTGCGCGCCCGACCCGGGCGCCAGACGTCTCAACGGCTCCGGGAGGGTGACCGCCTGGAGACCGAGCCCCAGGTAGCCGCGGCTGATCCGCCCGGTGGCGAGCAGCTCGTCCACGATCCGCGCCACCGTCGAGGCCGGCACCGCAAGCTCGAGCTGGCGCGACAAGCCCGAGGTCACCAGGCCGACCACCTTGCCGGAAGCGTCCACCAGGGGCCCGCCGGAGAAGCCCGGGTAGAGCACCAGGTCGACACGCAGGAAACGGTCCACCTCGCCGCCCCGCCACGTGCGCCACGGGCCGCCGACGGCGCTCACCACACCCCAGCTGGCCCGGGGCCCGTGCCCGACGGCGAGGACCAGGTTGCCGACCTTGAGCGCGGCGCTGTCGCCGACCTGCGCTACCGGCCAGTCGGCGTCGCCGACTCGCAGGACGGCGAGGTCGGTGCCGGGGTCGCGCGCGACGAGGCTCGCCCGAGCCGCGCGCCCGTCGGGCCAGGCGACGCGAATCTCCTCCTCGACGCGGACGGTGTGCTCGGCCGTCACCACGATTCCCGGGCGCCAGTGCACGCCGGTCGAAGGCAACCGCGGGCGGGCGTGCACGGCGACGACGGCGCCGGCGGTGCGCTCGACCGCCGCGGCGAGGTCGTTCGAGAGCGAGAGCAGCGTCTGCATCAGGAGCCTCCTCTCGGGAGCGCCGTGGTCGGCGCCAGCCTGTGACGCTCCCGGTGTGAGCCCACGATGCACGAGGCCCGGGCGGCTGGGAATCGCCCGAATGGCTAGGGCCTCGGACGGCGAAGGAACCGCTACGGCCAAATGCCCGTTCTAGTTGGCAAAAGGTCCGCCGCGAATCCAATCGGCAGGCGACCGCGTCACAAGCAGTGTTGGGCCAGTGGCAGATGTGTCGGAGGAATCGCCATGAAGACATCCTCGAGCACGGTGAGGCTTCCCTCGCGCGACGATGACAGCATCGCCCCGGTCACCATTCTCGATGCCGAGGGGCGGGTCGTCCGTGTCGTTCCCGCGACCGAGTTCCGTCGGCCTGGGCAGGCCGCGCGGGGGCACTGGCACGAACGACGCCGCCGGCCGCCCAGATCGAAGGCCGGAGGTACCGGGCCCGAGGACTGACGGCAGGATCGATGCGATCTCTAGTTGTCTCTGTGGCCCTGACCGGAATCCTCGCCTTGTGGAGTTGCGTTCCGAAGGCCAACGCCTTCGATCCGCACCAGGCGTTTGCCAAGGGCGCATGGGCGCTCTCGGTCGAAGGGGGCTACGGCGAGCAGGTGAATTTGGGGGATGCCACGATCACCGAGCTGGACTTCTTCAATGCCGGCCTCCGTCTCGGGTTCTTCCCGTGGGGTATTGGCGGCCCCGGCCCCCTGGCGGGGGCGCTGGAGATTGGGGTCGAGCCCCTCTATCAGCGCTTCTTCGATCCGGTCGATGCCTACT
This sequence comes from Candidatus Methylomirabilota bacterium, assembly GCA_035709005.1. Taxonomy (NCBI): domain Bacteria; phylum Methylomirabilota (SeqCode); species Candidatus Methylomirabilota bacterium. The sequence continues at coordinate 7,641 of DASTFB010000125.1, forward strand.
TCGCCGGACTTGCCGCGGTGACGCGCTACCACTTCACCTCGCTCGGCCGCGTTGTTCCATACCTCGAGATCGCGGGCTCGGCAGGCTACACGGACCTCAGGGTCCGTGAGCAGGACACGAACTTCGTGTTTCTTCTGTTTGGCGGTGTCGGCGCCTCGTATTTCGTCACGGAGCGCACGTCGATCTACGCAGGCTATCGATTTCAACATATCTCGAACGCGGGTATCGACTCTCCGAACCGTGGGATCGACTCGCACACCGGAGTCTTCGGGCTCTCGATGTTCTTTCGCTGACCGTGCCGCGAACAAGGACTGGTAGGTGCGTTGCACGTCGGCACGGCCACGAGCCACCCATCGAACTGCGGCGGCTCGCTGCCGATCGACGGCGACGCGCTGGGTGAGAAAGGTCACGCTTCAGGCGAGGCTGGTCGCCTACCCCAGGGCCCGCAGGGCCGCTACCGTGTCGGCCGGCTCCGGGCGCGTCGTGTAATCTGGATCGACGTCGCGCCAGCGAATGATCCCTTGTCGGTCGATGACGAAGCGCGCCGGCATGGGCAGCGTCCACGAATCGTCGCCGTTGTGCTTCGGCAGGTCGACGGGGAAGGTCTTGTACAACTCGATCAAGTCGTCGGGCAGGCGGAAGACCAGCCCGTAGCGACGAGCCACCTGGTTGCCCCGGTCGCTCAGGATGTCGAAGGTCAGGTGCCGTCGAGCGATGAACTCCCGGCTGTGGTGCGGGAGCTGCGGCGAGATGGCCACCAGGGTGGCGCCGGTGACGGTGATCTCGGGAAGCGCGTTTTGTAGAGCCGCCAGCTCTACATTGCAGTACGGTCACCAGCCGCCGCGGTAGAAGGTCACCACCAGCGGCCCCCGCGCCAGCAACTCTCGCGAGTTGACCTGACGCTCCTCGGCGTTGGGCAGTGTGAATTCCGGCGCCCGCACGCCCACCCGGGGGACGTTCTCGACCGCCCCCGACCGCCGCAGGTTATCGACGGCGCGGTGCATGAGGGCAACGACTTCGGGCGGGCGCTTGGCTTCCGCCCGCGCCTTCAGCGCGGCCAGCTCCTCATTGAGCGACATGGGAGTCCCTCCACTCAGCCTTCGTCCATTCGGTGAGTCGCCACTTGATCTGATCGCGCACCCGGCGGAACACCTCTAAGCGGTCCCCTTCGGAGCCAGCGGCTCGAGATGGATCCTCGAAGCTCCAGTGGAGCCGGGTCGTCGTCCTCGGAAAAACGGGGCACTGTTCATTGGCGCTGTCGCACACCGTGATCACGTAGTCCCATGGCTCGTCCACGAGCGGGTCGAGAGTTTTCGACGTGTGTCCGCTGAGGTCGATGCCGGCCTCGGCCATCGCTCTCATCGCGAGCGGGTGCACGCGTGTCGCCTCGGTGCCCGCGCTCGCCACCTCGAACCGCTCACCGGCCAGGGCACGCAGAAAGCCCTCGGCCATCTGGCTCCGGGCCGAGTTGTGCGTGCAAAGGAACAACACTCGCTGCTTGCTCACCCTCTGCCTCCCATGTAGGGTCGATTCGGTCACGGAGTGTATACGCCCGATTGGGGGGCCGCCAAGTGTCCGTAACGACTTTGCAACGATTCAATCTGGCCCGGCGACTGACCGCGGAGGCCGTCGGGACGGCGCTCCTTCTCGCGGCCGTCGTCGGCTCGGGCATCATGGGGGAGCGGTTGGCGGGCGGCAATGTCGCCCTGGCCCTCCTGGCCAATACCGTGGCGACTGGCGCCGCACTCGGCGCCCTCATCTTGACCTTCGGGCCGATCTCCGGCGCGCATTTCAACCCGGCGGTGACGCTGGCCGACGCGACGCAAGGCGGCCTCCCGTGGCGGGAGGTGCCCGGTTACGTCTCGGCTCAGGTGTCTGGCGCGTTCGTGGGGGTGGCCGCCGCGCATCTCATGTTCAGTGAACCGCTCTTCGTTGCCTCACGCCACTCGCGGGCGGGCCTGGCCCAGGCATTCGGTGAGCTCGTGGCTACCTTCGGACTGCTCGCAGTGATCTGGGGCTGCGCACGTCTGCGATCCTCTGCGGTACCCCTGGCCGTCGCCAGCTACATCACCGCAGCCTACTGGTTTACGTCATCGACCTCGTTCGCCAACCCGGCCGTCACGCTCGCGCGATCGGCGACCGATACGTTCACGGGTATTCGGCCCGCGGACGCCCCCGCCTTCATCGTCGCCCAGCTCGTGGGCGCCGGGGCGGCGACCGGGCTCTTCCGGTGGCTCATCCCCACCCTGCCCGAGATAGCGCCCACCGTCGTGGTGCCGCACGCGCAGGCCGTGAGCCAGAAGCTCGACCCTACATGATGGTTCCCTGCATCAGGCCCCCGAGGTACGCTCGCACGCGCGCGTCGGTCAGCAGGCTGGCGAAGTCGGGAATGTCCCAGGCGCGCCCCTCGCCGACGAAGATGAACCGCTCGCACAGCTCGCGCAGGATGTCGAGGTGGTACGTCTCCGTCGGGTGCAGGCAGACGAACACGAGCCGGCCGGCGCGGCGCAAGCGGCAGAAGAACTCGATCATGAAGCCGATGTAGCCGTCCTGGGTGCTGAACTGCGGCTCGTCGAACAGGTGCACGACCGGCGTCCGCGACACCGCGCGCGCCAGCAGCGCGTCGGGCCTCGTCCGGGCCACGCGCCGCACCTGGTAGGACTGGTGGTAGTGGACGGCCAGGCGGTCTCGCTCGCGGCGCTTGACGGTGTTGATGTCCTGGCCGAGGCAGCGCACGTGGCCCGACGTGGGCGGTCGGCTGCCGGTCATCAGCTCGAACAGCGTGGTCTTGCCGGCGCCGTTGGCGCCCATCATGCCCACGATCGCCGGCTCGGCGAAAACCAGGTCGGCCTGGATCGAGAAGGTGACCTGCCGGCGGAGCCAGCCCCGGGCGTATTCCTTGCGCACGGCGTCCAGGACCAGCAGCGGGGCGGGGCGGGCCACGCTCACACGCCCAGCAGCCGGCGGCGTCGCGCCGGGTCGTCGCGCAGCTCGTGCGCCGGGCCTTCGTGGACGATCGTCCCGCGGTCCATCACGTAGACGCGGTCGGCGACGGCCAGCGCCGTCGGGGCATTCTGCTCGACCAGCAGGGCGGCCACACCCTCGGCCTTCAGGCGCCGGATCAGGTCGATCACGTCGCGGACGACCTTGGGCGCCAGCCCCTGGGACGGCTCGTCGAAGAGCACCAGGCCGGGGGAGCCGAGCAGGGCGCGTGCGATCGCGACCATCTGCATCTCCCCGCCGGAGAGGTTCTCGCAGTCGCGGTGGCGCAGATACTCGAGCGCGGTGAAGCAGTCGAGCACCTCCTTGAAGCTCCAGGCGCGAAACGGGGTGCGCTTCATGGCGATCGTGAGGTTCCGCTCCACGGTGAGTGTCGGGAAGATCCGGCGGTCGTCGGGCACCCAGGCCACGCCGGCCCGCGCGATCTCGTGGGTCGCGGCGCGCGTGATGTCGCGGCCAGCGAAGTGGATGCGCCCGCCGCGGGCGGGCGTGAGCCCGAGGATGGCCCGCAGCGTCGTCGTCTTGCCCGCCCCGTTGGGGCCGAGGAGGCAGACGATCTCGCCCGGGGCCACGGTCAGGGAGACGCCGAACAGCACCTGGGTCTCCCCGTACGAGACGTCGATGCCCGCGAGCTCGAGCATCACACCGTGGCTCCGAGGCCCGAGCGCGCCAGCCAGGGGTCGGCGCGCAGCGCGTCGGGCGTGCCCTCCGCGATCACCTGGCCCCAGTGGATGACCGAGATCCGGTCGGCCAGGCGGAACAGGAACGCCATGTCGTGCTCGATGATGACGAGCGTCAGCACCCGCCGCAGCTCCTGGACGAGCTCGGCCAGGCGGGCCGTCCCCTCGGTGCCGAGCCCCGAGGTGGGCTCGTCGAGGAAGAGCAGGCGGGGCTCGGCGGCGACGGCGAGGCCGATCTCGAGCGCGCGGCGGTCGCCGTAGGACAGCCGCCCCGCCGGCACCCGCTCCTTGCCGCGCAGGCCGACGCGGGCGAGCACCGCCGCCGCCTGGTCCTGGGCGCCCGCGTTGCGCCGCAGGTCCTGGAGCATGTTGAAGGAGCGCGCGCGCACCGCGGGCGCCGCCAGCAGCACGTTTTCCAGCGCCGAGTACTCGTCGAAGACGTTCATGAGCTGGAACGACCGGGCCAGGCCTCGGCGGGCGATGGCGTACGGCGGCAGCCCCGTGATGTCGTCGCCGTCGAAGACGACCCGGCCGCGGTCCGGGCGGACGCCGCCGGTGAGGACGTTGAAGCAGGTCGTCTTGCCCGCGCCGTTGGGGCCCATGATGCCGCTCAGCTGGCTCGCCGGGAAAGCCAGGTTGATGTCCTCCAGGACCACGTGGTCGCCGAACCGCTTGTGCAGGCCGTGCGCCTCGAGCAGGGCCACGCTCACTCCCCCGCCGCCGGTTGCAGGGCGATGGCGCGCGCACGCCGTCGCGCCCCGAGCCGGGCCACGGCGTCCTGCCCGAGGCCGGCCACGCCTTCCGGCTTGAACATCACCACGAGCATGAACATGAGGCCGAACCAGAGGAGCCAGGACTCCGTGTACGCGCCCAGCAGGTCCCGCGCGACGAAGTAGATGACCGTTCCCACCACCGGGCCCCAGAAGCTCACCAGGCCGCCGCCGACGAGGGCCATCAGCACCACCACTCCCGACCACTGCAGGCTCATGACCTGCACGTAGGCGCCGTTCTGGGCCATGGCGAAGAGGCCACCGGCCAGCCCGGCCACGGCGCAGGACAGCGTGAAGCTCGCCCACTTGTAGACGAACACCCGGTACCCGAGGTAGGCCATGCGGGTCTCGTTCTGCTTGATGGCCCGCAACACCTTGCCGAAGGGCGAGTGCACCAGCCGCCAGAGCAGCGCCGTCACCCCGACGAAGGTCGCGAAGACGAAGTACGACAGGGCCAGGTTGCTCGTGAGATCGAAAGCCACGAGCCCGAGGTCGGCGGGCAGTCGCTGGATGTTGAGCAGGCCGTCCTCGCCGCCGGTGACCGACGTCCACTTGCTGGCGATGAAGAAGAACATCTGCCCGAAGGCGATCGTCATGAGCGCGAAGTAGATCCCGCGCCGATGCGAGATGAAGAGCGCCACCCCGCCGCCCACGGCCGCCGCGGCCAGTGTCGCCGCGAGCAGGCCCACCCAGAGGTTGGCGACGAGGTGAAACTGCGTGAGCCCTATCGCGTAGGCGCCGATGCCGAAGTAGGCGCCGTGGCCGAAGGACGGCAGCCCGGTGTAGCCGAGCAGAAGGTTGAACCCGAGCGCGAAGATGCACCAGATGAGGATCTCGACGCCCAGGTAGCGGTAGAGTCCCACCCGCTCGATCCAGAGCGGCAGCGTGCCGAACAGCGCGAAGGCCGCCAGCATGGGCAGCGACAGCCACCCACCGGCGAAGCCGCGGGACTCGGCGGCCGGCGTCATCGCTCCAGCACGCTCTTCTTGCCGAGCAGGCCGCGGCCGCGGATGGTGACGACGACGATGAGGAGGATGTACATCGACACCAGCGACCAGGCGGTGGCGAAGGCGCCGGTGATCCCCACCACCATGCCGACCAGCAGCCCGGCGATGACCGCGCCCCAGAAGCTGCCCACCCCGCCCAGCACGATCACCACGAAGGCCGGCACCACCGCGTCCACGCCCACGTGCGGGCGCACGCCCCAGATCGGGGCCATGACGATCCCGGCCACGGCGGCCAGCGCGGTGCCGAAGGCGAACACCAGGAGCCGCAGGCGGGGGAGGTTGACGCCGAGCGCGCGCACCATCTCGCTGTCGTGGGCGCCGGCCTTGATGAGGGCGCCGTAACGCGTCCGCTGCAGGAACAGCCACAGGAGGAGGATCATCGCGACCGCGAAGGCGGACGCGAAGAACCGGTACACGGAGTAGATGAGCCCGCCCACCGTGATGCCGCCGGTGATGGCCGCCGGCACCGGCAGGAAGCGCTCCGTCGGTCCCCAGACCAGGCGGATCAACTCCTCGAGGACGAGCGCGGCGCCGAAGGTGAGCAGCAGGCCGTACAGCGGGTCGCGCCCGTAGGTGCGCCGCAGGCATACCTCCAGCGCCATGCCCACGCCGGCGACCAGGACGGGGGCAAGGAGCAGGGCCACGACGAAGCGCGACGGGATGGGGAGCCCGAAGTAGGGGGCCAGCGCGGCCAGGCGCAGGCCGCCGTCCGGCGTGACGAGCGCGACGGCGACGTAGGCGCCCAGCGCGAACAGCGAGCCGTGGGCGAGATTGATCACCTCCATCACGCCGATGATGAGCATGAAGCCAAGCGCCACCAGGGCGAACAGCAGCCCGAGCGCCAGCCCGTTCAGCAGGTGCGGTCCCAGCGTGATGAGCAGGTCCATGTCGGGTTGCGGCCCTGGCCGGGCCCGCCCCCCGCGGGCCCGGCCAGCCGCATCTTACTGCTCGTAGGTCGGCGTGTTCTCGTACGACTGCAGCTTGCACGTCTTGGCCGATTCGGGGTCGCGGACCTTGCCCGGCTCGGCCCAGGAGAGGATCTTGAAGTAGTCCGTCTGGTCGGTGGGTTTGTCGTTGCGCCCGGCCAGGTAGACCGTCTGCTGCACGTGGTGCGTCTCCGGGTCGATCCAGGCGTCGTGGTGCTGCAGGCGGTCGCGCGCGGACATCCGGTGCCCCTCCAGGGCCTTGATCACCTTGATGTTGTTCGTGCTCCCGGCCCGCTCGATGGCGCGGACCAGCTCCCACATCGCCATGTAGCCGTTGTAGAAGACGTTCCCGGGAACGTCGATGCGCGTTTCCGGCCAGCGCTGCTTGTAGCGGCGCACGAGGTCGGTCACGCCGGGCAGCGGGAGCTTGTGATACCACGTCGTGCCGAACACGCCGAACACGGCCTCGATGCCGAGCCCGTAGACGTCCGGCCAGTCCTGCTGGTTGTTGAGCCACGCCGGCTTCTGGTCGAGGCCCAGCTTGACCACCTCCTGGCGCATGACCTTGAAGTCGTCGCCGCCCACGGCGGCGGCCACGACGTCGGGCTTGGCCTGCTGGACCTTGAGGAGGATCGGTGAGAAGTCCCGCGTGCCGACGGGCACCAGGATCTCGTCGATGATCTGGGCGCCGAACCGGGTGGCGATCGCCCGCGTGGCCTTCGACGTGTTGTGGCCCCAGACGTAGTCGTTGGTGAGCAGCTGCCACCGCTTGCCGAAGGTGCGCACGGCGTTGTCGGCGGCGGCCAGGGCGAAGTTGGCGCCGCTGCCGTCCCACACGAACTTCACCCGCTTGCAATCCTTCCCGGACTCGGTGGGGGAGCTGGAGTTGGTGTTGAAGTACACGCAGCCGTACTTCTGCGCGACCTGACCGATGGCGTTGGCCACCCCCGACTGGATGGCCCCCACGAGGAACGCCACCTCGTTGCGGGTGATCATGCGCTCGGCCACGCGGGAGCCCGTGGCCGGGGTCGTCTCGGTGTCGGCCGTGATGTACGCGAGCTTGCGGCCGAGCACGCCGCCTCTGGCGTTGGCCTCCTCGATGGCCATGATGGTGCCGCGCTGCTCGTCCTGGCCGCTGTTGGCGAACTGCCCGCTGGCGTCGTGGGTGAGCCCGATGAGGATCGGCTTGTCCTTCCTCTGGGCGTAGACGTGGTGGTGCCGCCACGGCCCGAAGAAGGTGGCCCCGCCGACCAGCGCGCCGTTCACCAGCAGGGTGCGTCGCGAGATGCCGCTCGTCATTGCCGTGCCCTCCCGTGGATCTGCAGGGGTGCGCTCCTTTTCAGGTGGTCTCGGCCAGCCGCTCCATCGCGAGGAGGCGGTGGCGCTCGACGGCGCGCGCAGCCCGGGCCGTGTCGCCGGCCTCCAGCGCGCGCAGGATCTCCTCGTGCTCGGCGAGCGACTCGGCCGCGAAGCCGCCGCGCCGGGCGTGCATGATCACGCGATAGTACTCGCCGCGATCCCAGACGTTCTGCAGCACCTGGACGACCTGGCGCAGCCCCGAGACCTCCCAGAGCATCCGGTGAAAGCGGCTGTCGGCGTTCACGGCGCGCCCCGTGTCCCCGGCGCGGCGGGCGGCGACGATCTCGGCCTGGACCTCGCGCAGGCCCTTCAGCGTCACGGGGGGGATCTTGCCGTCGGCCTCGCGCAGGCAGAGCGCTTCCAGCGCCGCCATCATGAGGAAGCGCTCGCGGAACTCCTCCCGCGACAGGCCGGACACGACCACGTCGCGATGGGGATTGATCCGGACGAAACCCTCGCTCTCCAGGCGGCGCAGCGCCTGCATCACGGGGATCCGACTGATCCCGGCCGCCCGGGCCACGGCGGAGGCCACGATGCGCTGCCCGGGCGCCAGCGTGCCCCGGATCAGGGCCGTGCGGATATGCTCGTAGGCGAGCTCTTCGAGCGTCCGGTGCTGCAGGGGCGCCGCGAAGAGGTTGACCGGGTCGACCGCCCCTCGCGCCCGCCCCCTAGCCCTGGCGGCAGGCCGGGGGCTCCTGGCCGAGCGCGCCCGGGTCCGGGGGGGCCGGCGTGTTTGCATATTGAATACGCTGTATACAATCGCGGGGTCGGCACGTCAAGAGGGGCCCACGGATCTGCGAGCACGGCCCTCGCCGACGTCGGTGCCCACGGGTCACGACCACTCCGCGGGCGGCCGGTCGAGCGCCGCCCGATCCCAGCGGCCGAGATCCGCCCCCGCCTCGTACACGCTCTGGTAGAAGTCCAGCACGGCGTCATCGGGCCGGGGCGCCTTGCGCACCGCTTCGTACGGCAGGATGAAATCCGCCATCTCGCGACTGTAGAAGGCGGCCTGGGGCCGGATCGGCGCCGCCGCGAAGCCCGGGGCCTCGGGCCGCGCGTAGGCGTAGAAGGCGGGCTCGGGCACGGCGCCGCTGCCCGGCCAGAACCCGACGCTGATCTCCTCGTGGGAGTTGGCCTCGCGGATCACCCACCATTCGGTCTCCGGGTGCTCGGGAGCGCGCCGCCCGTTGAATCGGGTGAGGGCCATGTCGAAGGCGCCCCAGAAGAAGTGTACCGGGCTGGTCTTGCCGAGAAAGCGCCCCTGGAACCGCTTCATGATCCTGTCGGCGTGCAACAACATCAGGAAGAAGCGGTGGACCTGCCCCGCATCGTAGGAGGCGTGGGCGCGATCCTCGAGGAACGGGATCGGATGGTCCACCTCGACCGGCACCGGCCACAGCTTCACGGCGATCCCGAGGCCGCCGAGGAGCGCCACGTACTCTCGATAGAAGTCCGCGACGGCCTGTGCTCGCAGCGGGAGGGCACGGATCGCTCCCTCGCTCGTCGTCACGACGAGCCGGTGGTCGATGAAATCGAACTCCACCTCGAAGGCGCCGGCGCCGTGAGGGATCGGGGTCGAGGTCACCCCCCGTGAGGTGACGTACAGGGGGACGTGCCACCAGTGGTTCTGCCTGGGCGCCAGGGCCAGCCGCGTCTTCCCCACGATCTGCGCCCACATGTGAAGCGTGTCGTGGGTCTCCCGCCACTCCGCGAGCGGCAGGCTGGGCCAGTGTTCCGTGCCAGACGAAACCATCGCGGCCTCCCGGTTACGCCAGGTCGAAGACCAGGATCTCGGACGGGCGCTCCCCGACGAAGGTCAGGCGCTCCTCGCCGCTGACCGCGGCGCCGTCCCCCTCCCCGAGCCGGGTGCCGCTCACCGAGACCGCCCCGCGGGCGACGTGGATCCAGGCATGACGCCCTGGCGCCGGTCGCAACTCCCGATGCTCACCGGCGCCGATGAACGCGGCCCAGAGGTCCACGTCCTGGTGGATGTCGAGACTTCCATCCCTGCCCCCTTTCGAGGCGAGGAGTACGAAGGTCCGGCCTGCCCTGGCCCGATCGAAGGCCTGCTGCGCGTAGGAGGGCTTCAGCCCTCGCTCGCCCGGCACGATCCAGATCTGCAGGAAGTGCACGGGCTCGACCTTCGAGTGGTTGTACTCGCTGTGGGTGACGCCGGTGCCCGCCCGCATCAACTGGATCTCGCCCGGGCGGATCACGCCGCCTCCGCCGGAGCTGTCCTGGTGCTCCAGCGCGCCCTCCAGCACATAGGACAGAATCTCCATGTCGCGGTGGCTGTGGGCGCCGAAGCCGGCGCCCGCCTTGACGCGGTCGTCGTTGATCACCCGCAACGTTCGGAACCCCATGTGCGCGGGGTCATGGTAGTCCCCGAACGAGAAGGTGTGCCGGCTGTCGAGCCAGCCCCAGTCGGTGCGACCGCGCTCGTCGGCAGATCGAACCTGGATCATCGTCCTGTCTCGTTCATTGCTTGGATCAGGCACAGGTGATTCAAAGTTCCCTCCCGCCCAGACTACTGTCGAGGCGGCGTATGCGCAAACGGTAGCTTCGCGTGGCGCGCTCACCGATGTCGGCGAGCGCCTCACCGCGCCCGGGCGAAGTAGATCCGCTCCAGCTCCGGATGGTTCAGGATCGCCTCTCCGGTGCCGCTGAGCGTCACCCGGCCCGATTGCAGCACGTAGCCCCGCCGGGCGTGCTTCAGCGCGCGACGGATGTTCTGGTCGATGAAGATGACCGTCGTGCCGCCGACGTTGATCTCCAGCAGGAACCCCATGAGCATCTCCTGCACCCGGACGGCCAGCCCCAGGAAGGGCTCGTCCACCATGAGGCAGCGCGGCCGGGACATCAGGGCCCGGGCGATGGAGACGAGCTGCTGCTCGCCGCCCGAGAGGAGCCCGGCGCGGGCGCGGCGCTTCTCGCGCAGGACGGGGAACCGGGCGTAGAGCCCCTCGAGCGATTCCTCGAGCCGCGCGGCCGGGGCCGGGAGGTAGGCGCCGAGCCTCAGGTTCTCCTCGACCGTCATGTACGGGAAGAGCCGGCGGCGCTCGAGCACGTGGGCCACGCCGTACGCCGTGATCTCGTGGGGCGAGCGGCCGTCGATGCGGGTGCCGTCGAAGCGGATCTCTCCCGCCCGCGGGCGGACGAGGCCGGAGATGCTGTTCATCAGCGTGCTCTTCCCCGAGCCGTTGGGGCCGAGCAGGCACACGAGCTCCCCCGCGTCCACGTGTAGATCGACCCCCCACAGGACCTGCAGGTCCCCATAGGCGACCTCCAGCCCCTTCACCTCCAGCAGCGGGCCGGGCTCAGCCACCAAGGTAGGCCTGGATGACGCGCGGGTCGTTGCTCACGGCGGCCGGCGGCCCCTCGGCGATCTTCTCGCCGAGATGCAGGGCCACCACGCGGTCGGAGAGGGCCATCAGGAAGGGCAGGTCGTGCTCGATGATCATGAGCGTGACGCCCTCCCGCTCGCGCAGGCGCCTGAGGAGCTGGCCCATCTCGTCCACCGCGCCGGGATCGACGCCGGCGGTGGGCTCGTCGAGCAGGAGCAGGCGCGGGCGCGTGGCCAGGATCCGCGCCAGCTCGATGCGCCGGCGCTGGCCGGTGCTGGCGGCGAACGCCTTCTTGTCGGCCTCCCGCTCGAGGCCGACGAGCGCGAGGCAACGCCGGGCCTCCTCGCGCGCGGGGCCCAGCCGAGCCGTCCGGGCCAGCGCCCCCACCAGCACGTTCTCGACGAAGGTCAGATCGGGAAAGGGCCTGAGCCGCTGGAACGTTCTGCCCAGCCCCCGCGCGCTGACGGCGTGGGGGCGCTCGCCGGTGATGTCGCTGTCGTCGAAGACGATGCGACCGGCGTCGGGCCGCGTGAAGCCGCTGATGAGGTCGAAGAGCGTGGTCTTCCCGGCGCCGTTGGGGCCCATGACGCCCACGACCTCGCCGGCCCGCACGCCCAGGCTCACCGCGGAGTTGGCGACGACGCCGCCGTAACGCTTCGTGAGGCCGGCCACCTCCAGCAGCAGCGCCATCTAGCCGGCCAGGCTCACGCGCACGCGCTCGGCGCCGGTGCGCCAGATGCGGAGCCCGATCGTCTCGAGCGCGGGCAGATCCTCGGGCAGGAGCCGCGCGACCCAGTTGACCCGGGCCTCGCCGCGCCAGTCCCGCACGATCTCGGCGGCGTAGAAGAGGCCCATGGTCTCGAAGCCGGTGTGGTCGTACACGCCTTCCCATTCCCGCGCGTAGATGATGTCGCCCGCGCTCACCCGGTTGACCTGGTGCTCCATCGGCGGCTTCGCGGGCAGCGGCAGCGGCAGGAACACCTCGCGCCCGGCCCAGCGGGCGTGCAGCACCTCCGCCTCGTGGGGCAGCACGGCCAGGATCGCGGCGCAGGTGCGCGGCGCCCGGTCCTCCAGGAGGGTGGCGCGGACGCGGCCGCCGCGCGCGAACTCGTACACGAGCTGTCGGGCCATCAGAAGCCTCCCGTGACGTTGAGACACTCGCCGGTGATGTAGCTGGCCGCCGGGCTGGCGAGAAACACGATGGCTGCGGCCACCTCGCTGGGCTCGGCGTAGCGCCCCATGGGCGCGAGGCCTTCCATCCGCTTCCGCTCCGCCCCCGGCCACACGGCGGCCGCCATGTCCGTGTCGGTCATGCTCGGCGCCACGCAGTTAACGCGGATCCGGTCGGGCAGCAGCTCGCGGGCCCAGTAGCGGGTGAGCGCGATGAGCCCGCCCTTGGCGGCCGCGTAGTGAGGGCCGATCGTGCCCCCGCGCACGCCGGCGACGGACGAGACGTTGACGATGGCGCTGCCACCGGCGGCGCGGAGCAGGGGCAGGCAGGCGCGGGTGGTGAGGAAGGCGCCGGTCAGGTTCACCTCGAGCACCCGCCGCCACGTCTGGAGATCGAGCGTGGCGGTGCGCGCCACGGCGGTGCTGCCGGCGTTGTTCACGAGGACGTCGAGCCGGCCGTGGCGCCGATCTATTTCCTGGGCCAGCCGCGCCAGATCGGTGTCGCTGGTCACGTCGGCCCGCGCGGCGTGGGCGGCTCCCGACGACGCCTCGATCTCCCGCACCACCTGCAGCGCCTGCTCGGCGCGGTTCAGGTAGGTCAGGGTGACGGTCGCCCCCTCGGCGGCGAAGGCGAGCGCCGTCGCCCGGCCGATGCCCCGCGAGCCTCCGGTGACCAGCACGACCTTCCCCGCCAGGCGGCCGGGCTCAGACACGCTGGCCCTCGGGCTCGGCGCGGCGGTAGGCCCGGCCGATCAGGCCCATCGGCCGCCAGGCCGACATGATCATGATGAGACAGCCGTAGATGATCAGGTCGACGTTCCGCCCGCTCCCCGAGAAGTGCACGCGCGAGAGCTCCGAGATCGGGATGAGGACGGCGGCCCCCAGCACGGGCCCCCAGAGGGTGCCGATACCCCCGAAGATCGGGATCAGCGCGATGAGCACCGAGAGCGAGAGCGGCAGCACGCTGGGCGGATCGATGAAGAGGACGAACTGCGCGTAGAACGTGCCGACCATGGCGCTCAGCGCGCCGCTGATCGCGATGGCGATGAGCTTGTAGCGCCGGATGTCGATGGCCAGGCTCATGGCCGCGGTCTCGTCCTCGCGGATCGCCTTCAGGCAGTAGCCGAGCTTCGAGCGCTCGACGACTGCGGCGACGGCGAGCGCGACCGCCAGCATCCCCAGGGCGATGTAGTAGTAGGGGGCCTTCGACTCGTGGAACTGGAAGGCGGCCAGCGACGAGGGCAAGATCGGGAGCTGCAGGCCGAGCCCGCTGCCCACCGCCTCCCAGCCGCTGAAGATGACGGCGATGCTCTCGGCCAGCACGGCGGTGGCGATGACGAAGTAGTGGCCGCGGAGGCGGAAGCACGGAAAGCCGATGAGCACGGCCACGGCCGCCCCCACCACCATGCCGGCGATGAGGCCGAGCCAGGGATTGAGGCCCAGGCGCAGGAAGACCAGCGTGGAGGTGTAGGCGCCGAGCCCGAAGAAGATCGAATGGCCGATCGACACCTGGCCCGCGTAACCCCCGAGGATGTTCCACGCCGTCCCGAGCGTGGCGTACATGGCGATCACGATGAGGACCCGGAGGGTGAACGGGTCCGTCACCCAGGCCGGCACGGCCAGGACGGCGGCGGAGACGACGAGCCCGGCCGCCGCGCGCGTCACCAGCGGCCCAGCAGCCCGGCAGGACGCAGCACGACGACCAGGAGGTAGATCCCGTAGACGAACACGTACTTGTAGAGCGAGGTCACGAAGTACCCCGCCGCGACCTCGACGACGCCGATGGTGATGCCCGCCACGAAGGCCCCGCCGATGCTGCCGAAGCCGCCCAGGGCCACGGTGGCGAAGGCGACCAGCGCGAACACGGCCCCGACCCGCGGGACGATGTAGTAGTGGGTGGCGAGCAGCGTCCCGGCGACCCCGACGCACGCCGCGCCGATGCCCCAGGCCAGGCCGTAGATGCGCTCGGTGTTGATGCCGAGCAGGGCGGCTGCGTCCCTGTCCTGCGCGGTGGCGCGCAGGGCCCGGCCCAGCGTCGTCCGCTCGAGCAAGAGCCAGAGCGCGAGCATCCCGGCGAGCGCCCCGAGCGCCGAGGCGAGCTGCGGCAGGCTCACCACGATCCGGCCCAGGACGAGGCGCCCCGAGACCGCGGAGGCTCCCACCGCGTGGTAGTCGGCGCCCCACACGAACTGCGCCGTGCCCTGCAGGGCGATCATCAGGCCGAAGGTCGCGAAGATCTGCGCGTGGCCGGGCCCGCGCATGACCCGGCGGATCAGCGTGGAATACGTCAGCCGGCCGATGGCGAAGAGCAGCAGCACGGTCAGCGGCAGCGCCGCCAGCGGGTCGATGCCGCCCCGAGCGTACAGGAAGAAGGTGGCGTACATCGCCAGCATCAGGAACTCGCCGTGGGCGAAGTTGACGATGTTCATGACGCCGTAGATGAGGGTCAGACCGCTGGCGATCAGGCTCAGCGTGAATCCGATGAGGAGACCGTTGATGAGGACCTGGAGCAGGATCTCGGTCGGCGTCACGGACGAGGACCCCGGGCCCGGCCGGATCGCCCCGGCCGGACCCGGATCGCGGTGGCGGCTACTTCCAGGCCGGCCGTGGCCAGATCAGATCGGCGGACGCTCCCTCGAACGGCCAGACGAGCCTCGGGTTCTGCGCCTGGTTCTGCACGATGATGCCCCGGCTCATCGTGTTCTGGCCCTTGGCGTCGAACTTGATACCGGGCCACGGCATGATGATCTGATCGGCGCTCAGGTTGGTCTCGGTGAGAGCCTTGCGGATCCCCTCCGGCTGGGTGGACCCGGCCCGGTTGATCGCGTCGAGGAGCACCATGATCCCCGTGAAGGCCCGGGCGGGCGTCCCGTCCATCTCCTTGGAGAACCGCTGCTTGTAGAGATCGTTGACGGCCCGGATGACCGGCTTCGTCTTGCCCAGGTCGCGCGACCAGTGCTCCCGGGCGAGGAAGTAGTTGGAGTCGTCCTTCAGCGCCTCGCGGAATTTGGAGGACACGAACCCGGCGCCGTGGGTCAGCGTGCCCTGGGGATTGAAGCCCAGGAGCTTGTAGGTCTTGGTCAGGAGGATCGCCTCGCCCTCGTAGCACGCGTGCAACACCACGTCGGGCTTGGCGGTCAGCAGCCGCTGGACCTCGCTGGTCAGGTCGGTGGTGCCGTTGGCGTAGGCGATGTCGGCCACCAGGGTGAACTGGGGGTACTCGGCGAAGTACTTCTTGGCCGACTTGGCGAGCTCCTCGCCCCACAGCGTGTTCTCGTGGATGATGGCGATCGTCTTGACCTTTGCCCGGCCGCGCTTGTTCAGGTCGGCGAGGAAGTCGAAGTAGTCCTTGGCCTGCGTGAAGGAGCTGGGCGTGGTGCGGAAGAACCACTTGAACCCGCGCTCGGTGAGGTTGCTCGCCTCCGACTCGCCCGTCACGTACGGGATGCCGTAGCGCTCCGCCACCTGACTCGAGGTCGCCGCCACCGAGCTGTAGTAGGCGCCCACGATCGCCGCCACCTTCTCGCGGGTGATCAGGCGCTCGGCGTCGGCCGCGCCGACCTCGGGCTGGCCCTGGTGATCGGTCACGGTGAGCTTGACCTTCGCGCCACCGAGCCGCGGCAGGCCCTCGGTCTTCGCCAGTGGCAGCGGCAGATCGAACTTGCCGTTGACGATCTCCACCGCGAGGCGCAGCGCGTTCACGGTGTCCTCGCCGGACTTGGCGGCTGGCCCCGAGAGCGGGAAGATCGCCCCGATCTTCACCTCCGGCGTCTGGGCGGACGGCGCACCGCCGGCGGTCAGGAGCGCGAACAGGCACAGGATCACGACGATCGCGAGATGCTTCGGCATCTTGATTCCTCCAGTCGGCCGCGAGTGTCCCCGAAGCCCCGATCGTTGTCAACGTCGACGGTTCGCCTTGACACCGCTCGCCGGACCCTGCTAGCAAGGGCGGGCCGCGTGGAAACGGGGGACGATCGGAGGAGGCTCATGAAGGTCGAGCAGAAGCTGAAGGCGATGGGGCTCACGCTCAAGCCGGTGGCGCCGGCGGTGGCCAACTACATTGCCTCCGTGCAGGTCGGAGGCTTGCTCTTCCTGGCCGGGACGACCGGCGAGCGCGGCGACGAGATGGGCATGCGGGGCAAGCTGGGCGCCGACCTGACCACCGAGCAGGGCTACCAGGCCGCGCGGCTCTGCGGGCTGGCCCACCTGGGGATGATGAAGGCCGCCCTCGGCGATCTCGATCGCGTGGAGCGGATCGTCCGCCTGATCGGCTACGTGAACAGCGCGCCCGGCTGGCAGGAGGCGCCCTGGGTCCTCAACGGCGAGTCCGATCTCTACATCGCGCTCTGGGGCGACAAGGGCCGGCACGCGCGCGCCGCGCTCTACATGCACGAGCTGACCTACAACATGGCCGTGGAGACGGAGGTGATCGTGCAGGTCAAGGCCGGCGCGACCCGGCGGGGCTCCCGGCGCGCCCGGACCGGCCGGCGGTCCCGGTAGGAAAAGTCCGGTGGCCTATATCATCGGCGTCGACATCGGGGGCACGTTCACCGACGTCGCCGTGGTCGACGTGGCCAGCGGCGCCATCGCCACCGCCAAGGTGCGCACGACGCCCGCCGACCTCACGTCCGGGGTGCTGAGCGCGCTCGAACTGGCGGCGGCCGAGGCGGGCCTGGGCCTGGACGACCTGCTCGCCGACACCGTGAAGCTCGCCCACGGGACCACGCTCACCTCCAACGTCATGTTCACGTGGAGCGGCGCCCGCACGGGCCTGCTGGCCACGCGAGGGTTCGGCGACGAGATCCTCATCATGCGGGCCCGCGGACGCGTCGCCGGCATGGGGCTCGCCGAGCGCCGGCACTACCGGGCGACGGACAAGCCGCCCCGCATCGTGGCCCCCGAGCTGATCGAGGAGGTCGTCGAGCGCGTCGACCACCACGGCCGCGCGCTCGTTCCCCTCGCCCCCACCGAAGCGGAGCGTGCCGTCGACGCGCTGCTGGGCCGGGGCGTCGAGTCGGTCGCCATCGCCCTGCTCTGGTCCCCGGCCAACCCGGCGCACGAGCTGCTCCTGGAGCGGACCGTGCGCGAGCGAGCGCCCGGCGTGCACGTCAGCGTGTCGCATCGCCTGGCCCCGGTGCTGGGCGAGTACGAGCGCACGGCCACCGCAGCGGTGAACGCCTACGTCGGCCCCACGGTGAGCGCGTATCTGCACGACCTGGGCGAGCGCTTGCGCCAGCGCGGCCTCGGGCGTCCCCTGCTGGTGGTCCAGGCCAACGGTGGAGTCGCCCAGGTGGAGGAGACGGTCCCCATCAACACCATCGAGTCGGGACCGGCCGCCGGGCTGGTCGCCGCCAAGGCGCTCATGGACGCCGCGGGATACCGGAACGTCATCGCCACCGACGTCGGCGGGACGACGTTCAAGGTCGGTCTGCTCGTGGACGGCGAGTGGTCGTTCGCTCCCGAAGCGGTGGTCAACCAGTACACGCTGCTCATCCCCATGATCGACGTCGTCTCGATCGGCGCCGGCGGCGGCAGCATCGCCTGGGCGGACGAGACCCGGCTTCGCATCGGGCCCCGCAGCGCCGGCGCCAATCCCGGGCCGGCGGGCTACGGTTGGGGCGGCACCGAGCCCACGGTGACCGACGCCGACCTGGTCCTGGGCTTCCTCAACCCCGAGCGCTTTCTGGGAGGGCGGTTGCGGCTGCGTCCGGATCTGGCCGAGAAGGCGATCGCCGATCGCGTCGCCAGCCGGCTGTTCGGGGGTGATGTGGAGCGCGCGGCGGCGGGCATCCGCCGGGTGGTCGACGCCCAGATGGGCGATCTCGTGCGCAAGATGAGCATCGAGCGCGGCCACGATCCACGCCGGTTCGTGCTCCTGGCCTACGGCGGCGCCGGCCCGCTGCACGCCGCGGCCTACGCCCGCCAGGCGGGCATCGAGCAGGTCATCGTGCCGTCGGCGGCCACGGTGTTCTCCGCCTTCGGGGCGGCCGCGTCGGACATCCGGCACTCGCTGCAACGGTCGTCGCCCGGCCAGCTGGACGACCTCGACGCGATCGGGGCCACCTACGAGACGATGGAGGACGAAGCCCGCGCGCTGCTCGCGCGGCAGGGAGTCTCCGCCCCGCGCATGCGCCTCTACCGCTGGGCCGACATGCGCTACGCGCGCCAGCTCCACGACGTTCGCGTGCCGGTGCCTGCCGGTCCCGTGGACTCTGCCTTCGCCGACGCCGTCCGCCAGGCGTTCGCCCAGCGGTACGCCGCGCTCTACGGCGCCAGCGCCGTGCTCGAGAAGGTGCCGGTGCGCCTGCTGCGGCTGGGCCTCGAGGCGGTCGGGATGATCGACAAGCCGGCCGTGTCGGCCGTCGAGCCAGACCCGGCCGGCGCCGAGGAGCCGGCGCGGTCCGCCTACGGCTCGGCGCGATCCGTCTACTGGCCGGACGAGGGCCGGCGGCTCCCG
Organism: Candidatus Methylomirabilota bacterium; assembly: GCA_035709005.1. Taxonomy (NCBI): domain Bacteria; phylum Methylomirabilota (SeqCode); species Candidatus Methylomirabilota bacterium. The sequence continues at coordinate 26,354 of DASTFB010000125.1, forward strand.
ACGCGCGTCTACGACGGCCTGCGCCTCCGACCCGGGAGCACGCTGGAAGGCCCCGCCATCATCGAGCTGCCAGGCACGACCATCGCGCTGCCCCCCGGCGACCGGGCCGCGATCGACCGCCTCGGCAACACCGTGATCACGCTGGCCGGCGGGAGGTCGCGCCGGTGAGCACGCACGCGCTCGACGCGGTGACCTTCGAGGTGATCTGGCACCGCCTGCTGGACATCACCGAGGAGATGGGCATCAAGTACATGCGCACGTCGGGCTCGCCCATCCTGGTGGGCGGCTACGACGCCAGCACGGGGATCTCGCTGCCCGACGGGCAGATCGTGGCCATCGGGCCCTACATCACGACCCAGGGCACGGTGCTGGCGCTGATCGCCCAGGCCGTCCTGGATCGCTGCACGAACAACCCGGGCATCGGCCCCGGCGACATGTTCATCTGCAGCGACCCGTACCTGGGCGCCACCCACCAGTCGGACGTGGCCACCGTCGCTCCCGTCTTCTTCAAGGGCGAGGCGATGGCGTGGGTCGGCGCCTCCGGGCACTGGCTGGATATCGGCGGCCCCGAGCCGGGCGGCTTCAACGTGAACGCCTACTCGGTCCTCGACGAAGGGCTCCGCCTGCCGCCCACCCGCATCGTCGAGGCCGGGCGTGTCCGGGAGGACCTGGTCTCGCTGATCATGAACCACGTCCGCGATCCGCTCGCCGAGCTCGATCTGCGCGGGCAGATCGTCGCCAACGCCGCCGGCAGCGAGCGCCTGATCGCCCTCTGCGACCAGTACGGCGTGGCGGTCGTGCAGGCGGTCATGCGGGAGGCCATCGCCCACGTCGAGCGCCGGCTGCGGGCCCGGCTCCGGCAGCTGCCAGACGGGGTGTGGCGGGAGGTCCAGTTCCTCGACCACGACGGCCACACGCCCGCGCTCTACCGGATCGTCTGCACGGTGACCAAGCGCGGCGACCGGCTGCGCGTGGACTTCACCGGCACCGATCCCCAGGCCAACGGCTACATCAACTGTGCCTGGGGCGGCGTGCGCGCGGCGACGCTGGCCGGCATGTTCATCATGCTCGCCTGGGACCTGCCCTGGAACGAAGGCGTGGCCCGCTGCCTGGACCTGGTGGCCCCGCCGGGCACCGTGTGCACCGCCGTCTATCCCGCCGCGGTGAGCCTGGCCACCATCTCGGCCATCATCGTCAGCGTCACCGCCGTGTTCGGGGCACTGGCGAAGATGCTGCTCGCCAGCCCGCGTCACCACGAGGAGGCGATGGCGAACTGGGGCGGGACGTCGCTGGCCCCGACCATCACCGGGCTGAACGAGCGCGGCATCATGACGGTGAGCGGCGAGACCAGCCATTTCGCGGCCGGCTGCGGGGCGCGCACCTTCAAGGACGGCGTCGACACCGGCGGCATCGTCGTCAACACCACGGCCAGCATCCCGCCCATCGAGACGGTGGAGGCCGAGTATCCGATCCTCTATTTGTTCCGCCGGCAGCTCATCGACTCGGGTGGGCCGGGACGGTACCGCGGCGGCGTCGGGGCCGGCGTGGCCATCGTGCCGTGGGATGCAGGTGGTCCGCTGGAGTCGGGCTTCAGCGGCACCGGCGCCGAGGTACCGAACGCCTACGGCCTCGCCGGGGGGCTGCCGGGAGCAGCCGCGAAGTACACCCGCTACGCGAGCACCAGCGTCCCGTCACGGCTCGAGCGGCGGGAACCACTGCCCGCCGACGTGCCCGAGCTCGACGGCGAGCCGCACGTGACGTACCTCAAGCACCCCAGGGCACCCTTCCCCCCCGACATGGCCGAGTACCACTGCTGGCAGGGCGGCGGTGGCTACGGCGACCCGCTGGAGCGCGATCCGGCCCTGGTGGCGCTGGACGTCCGCGCCCGCCTCGTCTCCCCGCCGGTGGCCCGCGAGGTCTACGGCGTCGTCGTCACCGACGGGCGCGTGGACGAGGCGGCGACCGCCGAGCGGCGCGAGTCCATCAGACGCGGGCGGCTCGCGCGCGGCCGGCCGGCGTCCGAGGCGCTCGCCGGCGGCGCGGACGCCGACGAGCCGCCGCTCGAAGCCCCCGAAACGGCCGGCACGGGACGCCTGCGCTACGGCGACCTGCTGGAGTTCGACTTCGGGGCCGACCGGATCCGGTGCACCGCCTGCGGGCGGGAGCTGGGTCCGGCCCGCGGCGACTTCCGCCTGGGCTGCCTGGTGGAGCGGGCGCCGGTGACCGCGGCCGGCCCCGGCCGCGGCGAGGACTACGACGCCGGCCGCATCGAGCTGCGCCTCTATTATTGCCCGGGCTGCGGGCGCCAGCTCGAAGCCCAGGTGGCCCTCCGCACCGGTCACCCGCCCTCGGGGTTCCGGCTGTTCGCATCCGGGGGAGTGCCCGACTGACCGGGGGTGGCAATCTCGTCGATCAGGCCGTAGTCGAGGGCTTCGCGCGCGTGGAGATACCGCCCGCGCCGCATGTCCTCGGCGATCTCCTCGGCAGGCCGGCCCGTGCGCCTGGCCAGCCGCGCGTAGAGCTTCCAGAGCAGCTCCTGCTGCTGCCGGCTCTGCGCGGCGATCGCCTCCGGCGTGCCGGCGAACCGCGCCAGCGGCTGGGAGAGGTGGAACCGCGCGTGCGGCGCGGCGAGCCGGCGATCGGCGGCGGCGACGACGCCGACGGCCGGGCCACCGACCTGACCCCGGCAGAGGACCCGCAGGGTGGAGCGCAGCGTGTCGGCCACGTCGGCCAGGCTCATGCCGGGCGCGCTATTGCCGGGGCGGCGTATGCACGAACGGCAGCCTGGTGTAGCGAACCTTGTCGGCCTCGATCACCAGAGCCACGCGGCCCTCGGGATTTCGCATCGGGAACGGCTTCCCGATGTACTTGTGCGACACGGGATCCATGATCTTGAGGTCCGGATCCGGCCGGCGCTCCACCACCCGACCGCGGATCTGCACTTCCTCGTAGGGATTCTGCATGTCCACCATCGACAGCGCGACCCGGGGATTCCGCCGCGTATTGCGGGCCTTCAGCGATCCCTCGCTGGTGCACACCAGGAGCCGATCCCCCTCGCGCCCCACCCAGACGGGCACGCTCTGCGGCGAGCCGTCCACCATCAGCGTCGCGAGGTGCGCGAAATTCGGTCGGTCGATGAGCGCCTTGGCCTCGGCCGGCAACGGTTCGGGCATGGCATCTCCTCCTCGGCGTTCAGACGGGTCTCCGGTGAGAACGGCTCGACGCGCGCTCGGCTTCCTGCTTCTTGCTGGCGTTCCTCAGCACGAGCAGCACCACCCCGGTCTCGTACAGCTCCTCGGCGAGGATGACCGCCGAGATGATGATCGTGGCGCGCGAGTCGTAGAGGATGCCGAGCGCGAACGCGACGCTCGTGATGGCGATGATGAGCGCGCGGATGCCCCAGATGAGGCGGACACTGCTGTCGTCGCGATCGGGCGCCCGCAGAGCCCCGGCAAGGTGGCGCACCGCCCGCCAGCCGAACACGGCGGCGAGGACGATCAGACCGTCCACGACGAGGGAGCTCATGCACTAGAATAGCGCTCGAGGAGAGCCCGGATGCCGTACCGTCCTCCGTCGCCCGAGCCTCACCCCAGGCGCCGGCCCTCGGGGTCGAACAGGTAGAGGCGGCCGCCGCGGAAGTCGAACCCGACGCTCGCGCCCTCCTCGCTCCGGAAGGCGGGCTCGGCCACGGCGATCAGCAGGCGCTCGGCGCCGTGGTCGAGATAGACGAGGGTCTCCTTGCCCAGCGGCTCGAGCAGCGTCACCCGGGCCCGGTGGCCGCCGCTCACTCCGGCAAGCCGCACGCTCTCGGGCCGGACGCCGAGCGTGACGGGGCCCTCGGGGATCGGCCCCAGACCGTCCAGCGGGATCTCCCGGTCACCGAAGGCGAAGCGCAGCCCGCCCGGCGTCTTTCGCGCCTCGCCGGGGATGAGGTTCATGGCGGGCGAGCCGAAGAAGCTGGCCACGAACTGGTTGGCCGGCTCGTAGTAGATCTCCATGGGGGTCCCGAGCTGCTCGATCCAGCCGGCGCGCATGACGACGATGCGATCGGCCAGCGTCATCGCCTCTTCCTGATCGTGGGTCACGTAGACGAACGTCTTGGCGAGCCGGCTGTGCAGCGCGTCGATCTCCGCGCGCATCTCTTTCCGGAGCTTGGCGTCCAGGTTGGAGAGCGGCTCGTCCAGCAGGAAGGCACTCGGGTTGGTGACGAGCGTGCGGGCCAGCGCCACGCGCTGGGCCTCGCCGCCGCTGCACTGGGCCGGCAGCTTGGCGAGCAGGTGCGTGATGTGCATCGTGCGCGCCACCTGCTCGACGCGCATGCGGATCTCGGTGGGGGCCACCTTCTTCACGCGCAGGCCGAAGGCGATATTGTCGTACACGGTCTTGTGCGGAAACAGGGCCAGATTCTGGAACACCATGCCGATGTTCCGCTGGCCCGGGTCGAGGTCGTTCGCCTGCCGGCCGTCGATGGTGATATCGCCCGACGTCGCCTCCTCCAGGCCCGCGATCATCCTGAGCGTCGTGGTCTTGCCGCAGCCCGACGGGCCCACCAGCACCAGGAACTCGCCCTCCTTGATCTGCAGGTCCATCTCCTGGACGGCCACCGTGCCCTTGAATTCCTTGCGCACCTTCACCAGGCTGATCTCGGCCATGCCGCTACCTCTTCAACATCCCGAAGCTGAAGCCTCGGACCAGATGCCGGTGGATCGCGTAGCCGATGGCGATCAGCGGCAGCGTCACCCCGATCGACATGGCCTGCTGCCAGCCATACAGGCGCCCCTCGGTCGCGCCCTCGTACTTGCTCAGCTGGACCGGCAGGGTGGAGATCTTCGTCGCCGATAGTGTCACCGCCATCAGGTACTCGCTCCAGGTGAGGATCAGGATGAACAGGAAGGTCGCGACGACGCCGGACCGGATCAGCGGCAGGACCACCTCCCACAGGGTCCGCAGGCGGCTGGCCCCGAAGAGCTCGGCCGCCTGCTCCACCTCGATGGGGACCTCGTCGATGAAGCTCTTGGTCATCCACAGCGAATAGGGAAGCGTGGACACGACGTAGATGACGATGAGGCCGACGTAGCTGTCCAGCAGCCCGAGGGTCGCGTAGTAGAGGAGGATGGGCACCGCGACCACGATCGGCGGAATCATGCGCAGCATCAAAAACCGAAAGAGCGCCCGCTCGCTGAGGATGCCGTAGCGAGAGGCCCCATAGGCCAGGAGCAGGCCCAGGGCCACCGAGAGCGCCGTCGAGACCCCGGCGATGAAGAGGCTGTTGACCAGGGCGTGGAACGGCGTCTGGATCGAGGCCGACTGGACGTACTGCGTGTCGAGAAGCTCGCCGAACCAGGCGACCCGGTAGTTGTTCAGGGTGAAGGGGTTCGGGATCCAGGTCGGGGGCCACGTGAACCACTCGTAGGGCGGCTTGAGCGAGGTCATCACCGACCAGAAGAGGGGAAACAAGACGACCACGAGCCAGAGACCGAGGATCGTGTAACGGGCGACGTCGGCCAGTTTCCGCCGCGTGCGGCGGGTCATGACGAAGGCCGGTAGAGGGCTTCCAGGGCCCGCTTCTCGCGCAGGAGGATGCGGATGCAGAGGTACACGATAGCGGCCACGATGATGAGGACGAGGTAGGACATGGCGGCGGCCTTCGAGATGTTGAAGTGCTGCCAGCTCGTGATGTAGAGGTACACGGGCATGGTCTCGGTGTAGCTGCCGGGGCCGCCGCGGGTCAGCGCCCACACCTTCGGATACTCCCCTAGAGCCTCCAGGAAGCGGAGGATCAGGGCCAGGACGATGACCGGGCGGAGCAGCGGGAGCTGGATCTGGAAGAAGATCTGCAGCGGGCTGGCTCCCAGCACCCTGGCCGCCTCGATCGGCTCTCTCGGCATGCCGCTGAGGCCGGCCAGCATCAGGATGAAGACGAACGGGGTCCAGTTCCAGACCTCGATGAAGATGATGGACAGGAAGGCCGGGATCGGTTGGGCGAACCACGAGACGCGGATCTCCTGTCCCGTGATCCAGCCGAGCATCTGGTTCAGCGGGCCCTTCTCCACGAGCAGCATCTCGAAGTTGTACCCGATGGCGATGGGGACGATGAGCATCGGGGTGATGAAGAGCAGATAGAAGAGGCCGCGGCCCCGGAACGGCTCCCGCATGAGATACGCCAGCGTGAACCCGATGAGCAGGCACAGGACGGTCGAGGCCCCGGCGAAGATCAGCGAGCGCACCAGCGACCAGTGGAACCGCTCGTCCCCCAGCACGTCGGCGAAGTTCTCCAGGCCGACGAACTCCGCCTCCCACCAGTCGCCGAGATACGCCGTCCACTGGTGCAGGCTGAAGTAAATCTGAAAGAAGATGATGGGGGCCGCCAGGAACAGCACGGGGACGGCGACGACCGGCAGGATCGTCCACTTGTACCGTCGTCCCTGTCCCCGGGCCATCGCTGGGGCCGGTCAGCCCTTCGGCTGATCGATCTTGGGAAACGCCGCCTTGTAGTTGGCCAGGTCCTTGATCAGCAGCTTGCGCCCGATCCGCCGCACCATGCCCGCCCAGTCGGCCTCGGTCTTCTTGAGGGCCTCGTCGCCGGAGATCGTCCCGACGAAGGCGTCGGTCAGGTTCTTGTCCAGGATGTCGGTGAACTCGAGGAACCCGGGCAGCAGGATCGGCGGGCAGCTGACCTCGAGGCACTTCTTGGTCGCCTCGACACCCTGGGGCGTGTACTTGGCCAGGACGCGCTTGTCGGTCATGTGCTCGGGCGCCCACGCGTCGTGGAACTGCAGCTTGGGATCGGCCACGATGTCGGTGCTGTGCTTCGGGGTGCTCCAGTACTGGCTGAGCCAGTACGCCGCCTCCGGGTCCTGACCGCGGCGGTTGATGACCAGCGCGATCACCGGCTCGGAGACCGAGCGCTTGACCAGCCGGCCGGTCATCCGCGAGCCCGGGACCACGCCGTAGGACCACTTGCCCTTCGTCTTGGAGTCGCCGCGCTCGGCCACGCCGAAGGCGCCCGTCCAGTACGTCCACATGGCGGCGCCGCCGCCGGCCACGAACGGGATGTTCTGGGTCGTGCCCCAGACGGCGATGTCCCGCGTGGAGTACGGCTTGGTGCCCAGGAACCCCTCCGCGGCCTTGCGCCCCGCGTCGTTGTACAGGGTGGGAGTCATGTCGTCGCCGAAGGGGAAGCCGCCGTTCGCGTAGAACTGCATCAGGAACCACACCGTCCCGCCCCAGTTCCGCGAGCGGAGGTCGGAGACGCCGTAGAGGTCGGGCGGCCGCGTGAAGAACCGGGCCAGCTCCAGATAGTCCTCCCAGGTCTCGGGCCACTTCATCGGCTTGCCGTGCTTGTCCGCGAACCGCTTGCGCTCGTCGGGGTTCTCGAACAGGTCCTTGCGGATGCCGGTGGCCATGACGTTCCCGTCCGTCACGAACCCGAAGTTCTCCCCGTGGTAGTGGGTCTGCAGGCTCAGCGGGCCCACCGACCGGTAGACCATCCCGCCCCGCTCCATGAGCTTGTTCAGCGGCTGCAGGTAGCCGGCGTTGACCAGGGTGGGGATCATCCCGGCCGAGACGTGCACGATGTCGAAGGCGCTGGACTTCGCCACCGCCTCGGCCATGACGCGCGCCGGGATCTGGAAGGTGACGAGGTCCTGGGTGGCGCCGACGCCGATGCCCGTCTTCTCCTTGAAGTCGGCAGCCAGCGCGCGCATCTGGCCGGGGAAGTACTGGCCCCAGATCAGGACGTTCAGGTCGAGGTTCTTCTTCAGCGCCTTGGCGCCGTTGATGGCCCGCTGCTCGGGCGTGTCGCCCGGCACCGAAGCGCCCCAGGCGAAATCCGCCGCGAAATAGGGTCCGCCGAACACGCTCGCGCCGGCAGCCCCGGTCACCTTCAGGAACGCCCGCCTGCTCACCGTTCTGCAATCCCTCCGCGTCTCACTCATGAGTCCCGCTCCACGGGCCCCTGCGGACCCTTGCCGAGTCAGACCGCGCATCGAGTTCGGACCCAGGTCGGCCGCTACACCGTGGGTGGCACCTCCTTCTCGTTGTGTCGGGCAACGGCCGCCCGCCGTCGGGCCGCGCCGGCGTGCACGCGTGCTACCGCTTCGTGACGCGCTGGAACGGCGTTGGAGGTGGACACCCGCATCGGGCCGACACGAATCCGGACCTGGGCGCAATGCGGGGACTTCAGGCGACGATCGACCGGACCGGTGATCTTGCACCTCCTGCTGGAATGGAGGTGGGGGCGACCATACCAGACAGGGCCGGCCGGTGCAACGCGGGCCCCTGAAAAGGCGGCCGCACCTTGACAGGGGCCGCCTGGCGGCAGTAATGGCACCCTATCTCCGACGCGCACAGCCGAGTCGAGCTGCCAAAGGAGGCGCCCCATGGCGACAGTCGACATCGTCGACCGGTCCGAGATGATCAGCAAGATGAAAGCCTTACTGGAGATCAACCCCAAGGAGACGGCCATCGTGACGGTGGACATGCACCGCGGGCACCTCGATCCGCGGGTGGCGACCATGCCGGCGTCCGACGAGGACTGCGAGCGCGTCATCGCCGCGACCGAGCGCCTGCTCCGGCACGCCCGCGCCGCCGGTGTGCACGTGGTTCACGTCGTGACCGTGCAGCGGCTCATCCCCGGCCTGGGCGCCGAGGGGCGGGCCTGCCCCTTCTGGGCCAAGCTGAGCCAGATGGTGGAGGCCGATCGCTGGATCCCCGGCAAGAAGAGCACCATCGACTCGCACAACATCAAGGGCAGCATCCTGACCGAGATCATCCCGTCGCTGTACGAGAAGGACAGGGATTATGTCGTCGACAACAAGAAGCGGCTCAACTGCTTCACCAACACGGATCTGGAGCATCTGCTCCGCATCCTGGGCGTGAAGACGATCGTGCTCACCGGCATCAACACCAACACGTGCGTGCTGAACACCGCGTTCTCGGCGCTGGACCGGGACTTCGCCGTGGTGGTCATCTCCGACTGTGTCGCCAGCATGTACGGACAGGATCTGCACGTGTTCGCCCTGCAGAACATCGCCCGGTGCATCGGCTGGGTGCTCACGGTGGACGAGTTCACCGACAAGCTCAAGGCCGGCGCGCGGAGCGAGCTCGTCGCGGCCGCCGTCTGACCGCCTCGGAGCAAGCGGGGCCAGTTTGCGGCTGACGGCGGGCGCCCCGGCGAACCCGGGGCGCCCCGCGGTCTCTCAGCGCGGCGGGATCACCGGCAGGAGCAGATAGGCCTCGTGCCCGGGGCCCGTGTGCACCGTCGTCGTGCCGCGGAAGATCTCGGCCGGCCGGTCGTGGGGATCATTGTGCAGCCAGGGCCCGGAGCCGCGCGAGGGGAACACCGGCATCTGGTCGGGGCCGGGGCGCTGGAAGTCCTGGCCCGCGATGCCCAGGGCCAGCCTGAAGCCCTTGGGAAGGACGATGCAGGTCGGCCAGATCTCCACGTCCAGGTCGTAGACCCCGCCGGGCTTCAGCGGTTGCTTGTCGCGGTGCGTGTGATACGGCTGCCACGGCCTGGATTTCTCGGGGTCGAGCTGGCGGTGCGAGGCGCGTAGCCAGCCCTGGGCGAGCGGCGTGTGCGGGTCGACCGTGCCCTGAAACTCCACCTCCCGTCCGTCGGGCGAGAACGCTTGCACCGTCACGAAGAGGTCGGCATCCACGGTGCTCGAGGAGATGGGGATCTTGAGCGCCAGGGGACCGGTGATCTCCGTCTCTCTCTCCAGCGGGGGCGAGAGCCAGGTGAGCCCCTCGCCCGGGGCTTCGAAGGACGCCTGGCCCGCCCTCGCGGGCGGCTCCCAGTCGAGCGCGCCGGCGCCGGCATCCAGGTAGAGCTTCGTCCACTGCGTGCCTTCGAGCGGCCACGCCTGCTCCTTGCGCAGCTCCACCGCCTCGGTGAAGGGCCTGCGCACATTGAGCCAGACGTGCGGCTCCTTGTCCCACCCATTCTTCTCGCCCTTCAGGTAGTAGTCGAAGAAGCGCTTCTGCAGCTGCATCCCGTAGGGCAGATAGAACCACTCCTCGTGCCGCCCGGGATGGCCCTCCAGCCACTTCTCTTTCGACGCCGCCTCGGTGAAGGCCGCGAAGTTCCCACGCGGGTGCAGGCCGAACCCGGCCCAGTTGGCCGGGCTCAAGAACGGCACGGTCACCCTGGACCAGTCGGGCGACCGGCCCCGATACCAGTCGTCGTCCATCTCGCGGGCACGGGCATTGGCGAGGTTGTCGCACCGGTTGGCCAGCAGGTCCCGTTCCGCCAGTTCCTTGGGTCCTGTCGAGCGCTCCTCCATCCAGTGGTCCCACGGCCCTTTGGGGTTGCCGTGCTGCACGGCCTCAACCTGACGCGGATACCAGACCTCCATGAACTTGTTCGACAGGATGCCCCCGTGGCGATACCAGTCCCGATACGCGTCCGCCGCACCTTCCCACGGCACCATCGCGGCCAGGTGGGGCGGCTGGAGCGCTGCCACGTGCCACTGGTTGATCGCGTAGTACGAGATGCCGTTGAGCCCGACCTTGCCGTTCGACCAGGCCTGCGTCCCGGCCCACTCGATGCAGTGATAGAAATCCCGGGTCTCGCGCGGCGAGAAGATGTCGAGGTACCCCGGCGAGCGGCCGGCCCCGCGCGAGTCCACGCGCACCACGGCGTAGCCCCACGGCACCCAGATCTCGGGATCCACCGTCTCCCACGTCAGGAAGCTGCGGGTCGAGCCCTCCAGGATGTCGGGATGCTTGCCGACGAGCCAGTCCCACATGGGTTTGTAGTGATCCTGGTACTTCACCCCTTTGCCGTACGGTCCCATGGTCATGATCACCGGCACGCGTTCTTGCGTGTCCGGGCGGTACACGTCCGCCTTGAGCACGAGACCGTCGTCCATGGGGATGTCCAGGTCGCGCTGGACGATCATGGCGGCCCCTCCCTTCGCAGGCTGGAGGCAGTATAGTCCCGTCGGATCGACCGCGGCGCGGGCGGACTGCCCCGTCGGCGCCGGCCACGGAGGAACGTATGAAGGCTACCAGGAAGCTCAAGCTGCCCACAACGATCACCGGATCGCTCCCGCGGCCCGCCTGGTACACGGTTAACCTCGGGACCCGGCCGTTCCGCGAGGCCCTGGGCGACGCGCGCTACCGCGAGCAGTACACCGACGCCGTGGGCACGTACATCCGCGACCAGGAACGGGCCGGGCTCGACATCGTCACGGACGGCGACGCCCGGTTCGACAGCGACGTGGGCGGCATGAGCTGGTTCCAGTATCCCGCCCGGCGATTCACGGGGCTTGCCGGCGTCAGCTACTACCGCGCGCAGAAGGGCTACGGGGGCGCCGGCAAGGGCGACATCATCTTCGAGGTCATGGAGAGCCGCACGATGCCCCGCTGCGTGGGCAAGATCGAGCGGGGACCGCTGCACTACACGTACCTGTGGAAGCTCGCCCAGGGCCTGACCACCCGGCCGGTGAAATTCGGCACGATCACCCCCGAGCTCATCGGCACCACCGTCGCCAACGAGCACTACGCGACCGTGCAGGAGCTCCTCCACGACATCAGCGGGGCCATGCGCGAGGAGTTGCTGGAGCTGGCCCGGGCCGGCTGCCCCGTCATCCAGATGGAGGAGCCCAACATCCATCTGATCGGCATCCAGCGGCAGGCCGGGGCCCGACTGGACGTGGAGTTCTTCGTGGAGATCTTCAACAACACGGTCAAGGGGCTCCGGGACCTGACCGAGGTATGGTGCCACACCTGCTGGGGCAATCCCGCCCAGCAACGCCTCTTCGCCGCGCCGCAGTCCTACCGGGACGCCCTGCCCCACCTGGCCCGGCTCGACGTGGACGTGCTCACCTTCGAGTGCGCGACCACCGACGGCATTGATTTGGAATTGATCGGCAAGGCCATCCGGGACCAGAAGATCGCCATCGGCGTGGTGGACCATCGCAACCTGCAAGTGGAGCGACCCGAGCAGGTCGCCGCGCTGATCCGGAAGGCCCTGCAGCACATCCCGGCGGAGCGGCTGATCCTCTCCTCGGACTGCGGCTTCGGCCGCGAGGGCATGAGCCGCCGCATCGCCTTCTACAAGATGGTCTCCATCGTCCGCGGCGCCAACATCGTCCGGCGCGAGCTGGGATTGCCCGAGGCCGAATGCCGCGCCGCCGACCCGCGCTTCGCCCTCGTCGACGAGCTGTGAGGTCAGATCAGTTCGCGGACCCGGTCTCCCAGGACGGTCCAGGCGATCTTCTCCCGGTTGGGCTGGCCGCGGAGGAGGGATTGGGCGAATCTCGAGGCCTGCTCCGCCGTCACCTTGCCGGGCAGCGGCGGCTCGAACGGGTCCACCACCGCCTCGAGGATGGCCGGGCCGGGGGCGGCCAGGAACTCCTCCACCACGCTGCCGCACTGGCCGGCCTCGTCCACGGTGAAGCCGGTGCCGCCGCAGGCTCGCGCGAAGGCAGCGAAGTCGATCGGCTGCAGCTCGCACCCGTACTCGGGGTTGCCCAGGAACACCATCTGCTCCCACTTGATTTGCCCCAGCGTGTTGTTCTTCACGACCACGACCTTCACGGGCAGCCGGTACTTCACGCAGTTGACGAACTCCGCCATGAGCATGGAGAAGCCTCCGTCGCCGACGAAGGCCACGCACTGCCGGTCGGGATAGGCCACCTGGGCGGCGATGGCATAGGGAAAGCCGTTGGCCATGCTCGCCAGCGTCCCGGACAGGGAGTGGAGCTGGCCCCGTCGGGCCGGGATGTGGCGCGCCCACCACGTGGCGATGGTGCCGCTGTCGCAGGCGACGATGGCGTCGCTCCGCAGCCGCTGGCCGAGCTCCCACGCCACCACCTGCGGCTTCATGGGATGGTCCGGGCGGGTCGCCCGCT
>DASTFB010000126.1 GCA_035709005.1 Candidatus Methylomirabilota bacterium
CTGGCGCGCGCCGGCGCCGGCATGTCCTTGACGGGAAGGCCCTTGCGGCGACGCGGGACGTAGTGCCAGTTGACCCGCTCGGCGTCGTCGAACGCGAATGCCGCGCGCCGACGCTGCCCGGCGTCGAGCGTGGCCAGGAACGCGGTGGCCGCTCGCGCCATGGACTGCCGGGCCGCATCGTCGGCGCGGACGAGCGTGGGGCGGAACCCGTGGAGCAGCGCGGTCGTGGCGGCGCCCTGGAGAAACCATCGGCGGCCGCCGGCGTGGCTCATGATCGGGCGCTCACATCAACCCGCAGGCGATCAGAGCAGGGCGGCGATGGCCGCGCCGGCCTCCTGCGTCGTGGCCTTGCCCCCCAGGTCGCGCGTCACCGCGCGGCCTTCCTCGACGATCCGCTCGATGGCGCCCACGATGGCCGCGGCGGCGTCGGCGTGTCCCAGGTGCTCCAGGAGCAGGGCGCCCGTCCAGATCTGGGCCACGGGGTTGGCGATACCCTTGCCGGCGATGTCGGGCGCCGAGCCTTGTACCGGCTCGAACATGGACGGGTACTGCTTGTCGGGGTTGATGTTCCCGCCCGCGGCGATGCCGATCGATCCGGCGATGGCCGGGCCCAGGTCGGACAGGATGTCCCCGAACAGGTTGGAGGCCACCACGACGTCGAACCAGTCGGGGTGCTGGACGAAGTGAGCGGTGAGGATGTCGATGTGGTACTGGGCCGTCTTCACGTCAGGGTACTGGGCGGCCATGGCGGCGAACCGCTCGTCCCAGAACGGCATGGAATGGATGATACCGTTCGACTTGGTCGCCGAGGTGACGTGCCGGCGGCGCTGGCGGGCCCGCTCGAACGCGTAGCGCATGATGCGATCGCAGCCCCGCCGGGTGAAGACGGCCTGCTGCACGGCCAGCTCCTCGGCGCTGTCCTTGTACAGGCGGCCGCCGATCTCCGAGTACTCCCCCTCGTTGTTCTCCCGGATGATCAGCATGTCGATGTCGGCCGGCCCGCGATCGCGCAGGGGCGAGCGCACGCCCCGGAGCAGGCGCACGGGGCGGAGATTCACGTACTGATGGAACCCGCGGCGAATGGGGATGAGCAGCCCCCACAGCGAGACGTGGTCCGGCACCCCCGGCCAGCCCACTGCGCCCAGATAGATGGCCTCGAAGGCGCGCAGCTGATCCAGGCCGTCGTCCGGCATCATCTGCCCGGTCTTGGCGTACCGCTCGCAGCTCCAGTCGAACAGCGTCCACTCCAGCTCGAAGCCGAAGCGGCGGCCGGCCGCCTCGAGGGCGCGCATGCCCTCGGGCAGGACCTCTCGGCCGATGCCGTCGCCGGGGATGACCGCGATGCGGTGTTTCATCAGTCCTTGGCGACGTCGACCACGATGTTGCCCGTGATTTTGCCGCTCTCCTGGGCCTGGTGGGCCTCCACGATGCGCTCCAGCGGAAAGCGCGCGCCGATCACGTGGATCAACCGGCCCGCCTCGACCAGGTGCGCGATGTCGCGGGCGGCCTCGTCCTTGGCGCGCTCGGGCATGGTGTACAGCAGCACCGGGCGGACCGTGGCGTTCCTGGCCATCAGCGCATAGAACGGGAGCTTGGGCTCCGGCTCGCCCATCGACGCATAGGTGGCGATGGTGCCGTTGGTCTTGATGACCTTCACGCTGGCCGGCAGGTTGGCGCCGAAGTCGACGTCGACGATGCGATCGACGCCGGCCCCGCCGGTGAGCGCCAGGATCTCGGCGGCGACGTCAGACGTCCGGTAGTTCACCGTGTGGTCGGCGCCGGCAGCGGCGGCCAGGGCCGCCTTCTCGGGCGAGCTCACGGTGGCGATGACCCGGGCGCCCGCCCACTTGGCGAGCTGGACGGCGTAGTTGCCGACGGCCCCGGCCCCGCCGGTCACCAGCACCGTCTGGCCGTCCAGCGGGCCGTCGGCGAAGAGGCAGCGGTGCGCGGTCACCGCCGGGATACCCAGGCAGGCCCCTTCGGCGAAGCTCGTGTTCGCGGGCAGCGTCACAGCCAGGCGCGCCGGGACGACGGTGAACTCCGCGGCCGTGCCCCAGGCCCGCTGCCACTGCACGATGTAGAGCCACACGCGCTCGCCCACCCGCGAGGCCGGGACGCCGGGCCCGACCTTGTCGATCACCCCAGCACCGTCCTGGTGCGGCACCACGCGGGGGTGGCCCATCGGTCGAGATCCGGCTCGCGCCTTGACGTCGGTGGGATTCAGGCCGGAGGCGACGATGCGCACGCGCACCTCGCCGGGGCCGGGCTCGGGAACCGGCAGCTCGCCGACCCTGAGCACTTCCGCCGCTGGCCCGTTACGCTCGTACCAGGCTGCCCGCATCACACCACCCTCCTTGTCGCGGCGATACATACCGCCGTCCCCGGGCGCGGTCAACCCGGGCTAGAATGGCGGCTATGATACGCACGGGGGCGCTGGCCCTCGCTCTGCTGGGCCTGCTCGCCCTCGCGGCGTGCGCGACCTCGACCCCGAATTCTCGACCGCCATCGGATCAGCGGGTGCGTTGTCTCAGCGATCCTAACGAGAAGGACACGCGCCCTCTCTTCTTTTTCTTCTGCGTCCAGGGCTGACGACGGCGCCCGGCCTCAGAGGGCGGCGACGACGACGATCTCGACCAGATACTTGGGCGAGGCCAGCCGCGCCTCGACCGTGGCGCGGGCCGGCGGGTTTGCCGGATCGACCCATGTTTCCCACGCCGCGTTCATTTCGTCGTAGTACGCCATGCTGGCCACGTAGACGGTCGCCGACAGGAGCTTGGACTTGTGGCTGCCCGCGGCAGCCAGCAGCGCGTCGATCTTCTTGAGGATCTGCTCGGTCTGGCCTTTGGCCGACGCGGCCGGCTCGGCGGACACCTGACCGGCCACGTAGACCGTTTCGCCGTGGACGACGGCCTGGCTCAGGCGGGGACCGGGATTCAGACGTTTGATGGTCATCGAAGCTCCTTTCTCAGAGCCGCTGCTACACCATGATGTCGCCGCCATTGGGGCACAGTGTCTGGCCGGCGTAGTAGCTGGAGTCGTCGCAGGCCAGGAACACCGCCGTGGGCGCGACCTCGTCAGGCTGCCCGAGCCGGCGCAGCGCGAAGATGGCGGTCTTCTCCCGGCGGAAATCGTCGGTGACGGGCCCGATCAGGTCCGTCTCGATGGGGCCGGGGGCGATCGCGTTGACATGGATACCGCGCGGCCCCACTTCCCGGGCCAGCGCTCGCGTGAGCCCGATCACCCCCGCCTTGGCCGCCGCGTAGTGGGTGTGATTGGGCATGCCCTTCTGGCCGAGCTGCGAGGTGATGTTGATGATCCGGCCGCGCCCGCGGGCGAGCATCGCCGGCAGGACGGCCCGCGTGCAGAGGAAGACCGAGCGCAGGTTGGTCGCCAGCATCTCGTCCCAGACCTCCTCCATCATCTGATCCAGCGGCACGGCATTGAGGATGCCGGCATTGTTCACGAGGATGTCGATGGGGCCGAAAGCGGCGACGGTGCGGTCGACCAGCGTGCGGACGGCCGGCGCCTGGGCGACGTCGGCCTGCAGGGCAATCGCTTTGCTCCCGGCGGCTTCGATCGCCGCCACCACCGCGAGGGCCTGGACCTCGCTGCGACGGTAGTTGACGGCCACCCTGGCGCCTTCCCGGCCGAAGGCGACGGCGATAGCGGCGCCGATCCCGCGGCTCGCTCCCGTCACCAGCGCGACTCGCCCGTCGAGCTTGCCCATGAAGTGGCGGGCATCATACCGCCGTTCGGGTCGGGCGACCAAGCCGTCGGGCGGCGCCTGCCGTACAATCGACGCGGGTCAGGGGGGCCAGCATGGATCTGGGAATCCAGGGCCGGGCAGCGATCGTCACCGGCGGCAGCCGCGGGATCGGGCGGGAGACCGCCCGGGTCCTGCTGGAGGCCGGCGTGCGCGTCGCCATCTGCGCGCGAAGCCGCCCGGCTCTGGAGCAGGCGCGGGAGGAGCTGCAGGCCAAGGCGGGCGGTGAGGTGCAGGCCGTGGTCGCCGACATGGCCGTTCAGGCCGACGTCGAGCGGCTCGTGGGCGAAGCCACGGCGCGCTGGGGCGGCGTGGACATCCTGGTCAACAACGCGGGGACGATGTACTCGGGCCGCTTCGAGGCGCTCACTCACGCCGGCCTGCAGGCCCAGCTCGACACCAAGCTGTTCGGGTTCATGCGGACCATCCGCCTGGTGCTGCCGGGGATGCGGGCTCGCCGCTGGGGCCGGATCGTGAACGTCATCGGGGGCGCCGGCAAGGAGCCCGATCCCTACATGCTGGGCAGCGGCATGACCAACAGCGCGCTGCTCAACCTCACCAAGGCCCTGTCCACCGAAGTCGGTGTCGACAACGTACTCGTCAACGCGGTCTGTCCGGGCTGGGTCGACACCGGTCTGTGGCGGCGGAATGCCGCGGGGCTCGCCAGCGAGCTCGGGGTCGGCTCCGAAGAGGAGGCCCGCCGGCTGGCCGCCGGCAAGAACGCGCTGGGGCGGTTCGGCCAACCGGCCGAGCTGGCGAACGCGATCGCGTTCCTGTGCTCCGAGCGGGCCAGCTTCATCACCGGCGTCTCCGTGAACGTCGATGGGGGACGCCTCAGGAGCTTGTGGTGATACCAGAGAGGCGTGAGACCAGAACGCGGCGATCGAATGTGCGTGAGGGGAGCGGGATGCGCAGACAGGTTGTCCACACACCGAAGGTGCCGCCGGCCCGGGTTCCGCTGTCCCAAGCCATCAGGGTCGGCGAGTGGGTGTTCGCGTCGGGGCAGCTCGGGACCGACGTGAAGACCGGCAAGCTCGTCGAGGGTGGGATCGCGGCCGAGACGCGCCAGGTCTGCGAGAATCTGAAATCCGTGCTGGAGGCGGCCGAGTCGTCGCTCGACCGGGTGGTGAAGGTTACCATCTACATGGCCGATCTCAGCGAGCTGATGGCCATGAACAACGTCTTCAGTCAGTACTTCGCCGTCGATCCGCCGGCCCGGACGACCTTTCAGTGCGCGGGCCTCGTGGGCGGCGCGCGCGTGGAGATCGAGGCCATCGCCACGGTGGAGTCTCGCGGCACGGGGGCGGACTAGCGCGGCGGATTCGTCCGGACGCTGCGGGCCTCCCGGGCCAACAACCCGGCGGCGCTGGCCAGGACGGCGGCCGTGCCGATGGCGAGCGAGAGGTGAATGCCGATCACCGCGCCCAGCATCCCGACCGTCACCCCGCTGCCCGCCCGCAGGCCGAGCACCGCGGTATTGAAGAGCCCCACGATGCGGCCGCGCGCGCCCGGCGGGGCCAGCATCTGCACCAGCGTCTGGGCCATCGCCGAAAAGGCGATGTTGAACACGCCGGCCAGCGTGAGCAGACCCACGGCCACGCCGTAGTTGCGGGCCGACGCGAACAGCCCCAGCGTCACGGCCCAGGCCGCCGCGTACATGATG